>NZ_JANDMF010000001.1:0-264496 GCF_031626875.1 Clostridium sp. SHJSY1 | reverse complement strand
CCTATAACTGAAATATTCAATTGAATCTAATAATTATATTAAATCAGAATTATAGAAATTAGTTTTCGTGACTACTCTAAGTTAAATATAGTATTAGCAAAATATAGATTATTATCCATAATAGATAATAGTTAAGCAAATGAATATGAATTATATGTATAAAATACTTGGAATATGATGTTTAAAGGGGTAAAATAACTTATGAATGGATACGCGAAAAAGAAAGATTTGGGAGAGATAATATGATAGCATTAATAGGCATTAAAAGAGATGTTTCCATTAACATAAGAGAAAAACTCACTATAAAGGAAAGTAAAAAGGAATATGTCTTAAAAGAACTATTAAAGGAAGTTAGAGAAATAGTTATAGTAAATACATGCAATAGGACAGAAATTTATTTAAATCATTCATTAGAAAAAGAAGCGGTTTTAAAAGAAGTTTTTAGAATAATCGATTGGGATAGTGAACTTTTGCAGTACATATTTTATCGAGAAGGATTAGATGTTTATAGACATTTGTTTGAAGTTTCTTGTGGATATCATTCTAAAATTATAGGAGAAGATCAAATACTTGGACAAATAAAAGAGTCTCATAATTTTTCAACAAATTTAAATGGGACAAAAGGGGAACTTGGTAGATTATTTCAAGAAGCAGTTACTTGTGGAAAGAGATTTAGAAAGGAAGCTAATCTTTTTGAAATACCTGTATCATCTGTTTCAATTGTAGTAAATAGCCTAATTAAAAGGAAATGTAAAAAAGTGATGGTTATTGGATATGGAGAGATTGGAAGTTTAACTATAAAGTATTTATTAAGTCATAAGATTAATGATATATACCTTGTACTTAGAGATCCTAGAAAGGCAGAAGATGTTGAAAAAGATGGAGTAAAGATACTTACATTTAAGCAAAAGTCAGATTATATAAATGGAATGGATTGTATAATTTCATGTACATCAGCTCCTCATATAGTTATTGGTAAAAATGATATACATGAAGAAGGAAAAAAAATAGTTATTTATGATATGGCAGTTCCAAGAGATGTAGATGAAGAATTAGAAAAGCTTAATAGAGTAGAAATCTTTAATATAGATGAAATAAGTAAAATAGAAGATGAAAATAGAAGCCTAAGAGTGGAAAAGATGAATTCTTTTAGGTTTATTATAGATAAATATATAGAAGAATATGATGAATGGCTTAGACTTAGAAAGTTATCTCCAACTATAAGGAAATTAAAAGAATCAGGTAATATTATAAGTGAAAAAAGAATTGAAACTTTTAAAAATAAAAGTCAAAATCAGGCAAACTTAAATCTTGCAAGTAAACTTATAAAAAGCACATCTGATGCATATGTAAATAGGGCAATAGATATATTAAAGGAAGAGTGTTTAAATGGAGGATCAGAAGAATGTTTAAGGATAATAAAAAAAATATTCTTAGAAGAGAAGTAGATTTTTCTATGGTCTCTCTTTTTTCAAGTAAATTAAGAGTAGGAGTAATAGGGGCTGGTAGAGCTGGATATATAAAAGCTAAGCATTTTTTAGAACAAGGATGTTATGTTGAAGTGTTATGTTTAGAGTCTTATGATAAATTTCAAGAGTTAGATATGTATAAATTAAAGTTAATTAGAGAAAAATATAGTAAAAAGTTTATATTGGATAAACATTTAATAGTTATAGCAATAGATGGGGATGAAGATATAAACATAATTAAAAGTGATTGCGAAAGTTTATATAAAATATACATAAATTCAAAATCTTTTGAGAATGGTATGGGAGCTGTTCCTGTTCAAAAAAATATGAATAATTTTATTATAGGAATTAACACAATAGGTGGAAATCCTAAAGCTTCAGTAATGCTTGGTAAAAAAGCAAAGGAAAATTTAAAAGAATATGATGATTTTATTGGATTTATAACAAAAGTTAGAAGTAAGGTGAAGAAAATGCCTGAAATAAAAAAGGACATTATTGATTTTATAGCATCTGAAGATTTTTTTTTCTTTTTTGAAAAAGGGAAAGAAGAAATAGTTTTAAAATTATTTTATAAGGATATAGGTTTTTAAATGAATAAGGAACTAAGAAAATTAGATATATTTCATGGATTAAAAGAAGAAACAATAGAAAAATTATGTGAAATATGTAACAAAAGGGAATTGAAAAAAGGTGAACAACTTTTTTATGATAAGTATAAAGTTAATACAATATTTATATTGTTAAGTGGCAAGGCAGTACTTTACAAAATAAGTGAGAAAGCTCAAAAGAAAATTATATTTTTATTGGGAAAAGGATGTATGCTAAATGATGTTATTTTAGATGATTTACCAGCCTCAATCAATTGTGAAATATTTGAGGATGCAGAAGTACTATCTTTTCCAAAAGAAAGTTTTATTAAGATTATGGAGAAAGATTTTGAATTAACAAGACAAGTACTAAATTCTTTGTCTAAAAAGGTTAGAAGATTATACAGGCAAATTAAAAATTCTACACCAATAAAAGTTGAAAAAAGAGTAGCAGCAAAACTTTGGAAGTTGGCTAAAGATTATGGAGTTATGAAGGAAAGTGGTGTTGAAATTAATTTAGATATATCAATAACTTATTTGGCAGACATGTTTGGAACCCAAAGAGAAACCATATCAAGAGCTCTAAAGGTTTTACAAGGAGAAGGATTAGTAGAAATACATAGAAAGAGGTTTGTAATAAAAAATTTAGACAACTTAGCTATGTTTTTTAAGCAATAATTATATTAAACTTTGTGAGAATAATCACAGAGTTTTTTTTACATTGTTATTATAATAACAATGTAAACGAAAGAAGGAGTGAATTTGATGTTTGGAGATGAAGTAAAAAAAGTATCAGAATCAGCAAAAGCTAAAATAAGTCTTTTAAACAATAATATAATAGGCTATTTTATAAGTTCGATGCTTGCTGGAATTTACGTTGGAATTGGTATTATGCTTATATTTACTATTGGAGGCTTATTAAGCAGTGGAGGATCACCATTAACAAAAATTATTATGGGAGTATCTTTTGGTATAGCATTAAGTTTAGTTATATTTGCAGGTGCAGAATTATTTACAGGTAATAATTTTGTTATGGCAATTGGAATGCTAGGTAAAACAGTTTCTTTTTTTGATACCTTAAAGGTTTGGATAGTTAGCTTTATTGGAAACCTTTGTGGATCAATATTAATTGGTTATTTATTTTATTCAGCAGGACTTGCAAGTGGTCCAGTAGGAGAATTTATTGCAAAGGCTACAGAAACAAAGATGCATTTAGCAGGAAACCAACTATTTGTTAGAGGAATACTATGTAACCTTTTAGTTTGTTTGGCAACTTGGTGCTCTTTTAAATGCAAAGAAGAATCTTCAAAATTAATTATGATTTTCTGGTGCTTATTTGCATTCATAACTACAGGATTTGAACATAGCGTTGCTAACATGACACTTATGACAATAGGATTACTTTCTCCATTTTCAGCATCAGTGTCAATTTATGGATATGGATATAATCTTCTATTCGTTACTTTAGGAAATATGGTAGGTGGAATAGTATTCTTAGCCATACCATATTACATAATTTCAAGGAATAAGAATAAATAAGAGGTGGATTATGGGATACAAAATTGATTTAAACAATATGAATCTAGTTTTAGATAATTTATCAAAGGAATATGAAATCTATGCCCCAAAAGTATTTAGAGGTGAGGGAAGATTTTCTGATACAGATACAATTAAATATGGAAAGATAGAAAAAATTCAAGAAATAGAATTTAATACGAAATCTGCATTTTCATATAAAGAAGTATTACTTCCTATAACACAAACATTATTTTTCTTTACAGAGGATAAGGTGGAAGAACCAAAGGCAAAAGAAAAGAAAGTGCTTATATTCTTAAGAAGTTGTGATATACATGCATTGAGAAGAATAGATGATATATACTTAAGAAATAAGTTTGTTGACCCATATTACAAAAAAATAAGAGAAAATGCAAAGTTTATTTTAATGGGATGTACACAAAGCTATGAAAATTGTTTTTGTGTAAATATGGAAACAAATAAAACAGATGAATATAATGCATATATTAAAGTTTTAGGCAATGAAGTACTTTTAGATATTAAAGATGAAGAGTTTGAGGATATTATAAAGAATATAGAAACAACTACTGAGGATGTAGTGCCTGATTTTGTAGAAGAAAATGAAGTTAAGGTTAATATTCCAAAAAGTCTAGAACTTTCTGTTATGGATTCAAAGATGTGGGATGAATACTCAGAAAGATGTATAGCTTGTGGTAGATGTAATTTTGTGTGTCCAACATGTACATGCTTTACTACACAAGATATATTCTACAAAGATAACGGTAAAGCAGGAGAAAGAAGAAGAGTTTGGGCGTCATGTCAAGTTGATGGATATACAGATATGGCAGGTGGACATAGTTTTAGAAGGGCAAAAGGCGAAAGAATGAGATATAAGGTCCTTCATAAAGTTTATGATTATAAGAAGAGATGGGGATATCATATGTGCGTTGGATGTGGAAGATGTGATGATATTTGTCCTGAATATATATCTTTCTCAAATTGTATTAATAAATTAGAAAAAGCTATGGATGAGGTGAAATAACTATGCATAATGAATATTTACCATTTGTATCAGAAGTATTAGATGTAATTGAACATACAAAAATAGAATTTACTTTTAGAATGGCATTTAAAGGTGATGTTAAACCAGGACAATTCTTTGAAGTGTCTATACCTAAGTTTGGTGAAGCTCCAATTTCAGTAAGTGGAATAGGTGAAGATTATGTTGACCTTACAATTAGAAAAGTTGGTAAGGTTACGGATGAAATATTTACCAAGTACAAAGGAGATAAGCTATTTTTAAGAGGTCCATATGGAAATGGCTTTGATATAGAAAATTATAAAGGAAAAGAAGTTGTAATAGTTGCTGGAGGTACAGGGCTATCACCGGTTAAAGGTATAGTTGATTATTTTTCAAACAATATTGAAGATGCTAAAAAAGTAACTGTTATTTCAGGATTTAAATCACCTAATGATATTCTATTTAAAAATGATATAGAAACTTGGAAGAAGAATTTGAATTTCATACTTACAGTTGATGGAGCCGAAGAAGGGTATACAGGTAATGTTGGACTTGTAACTAAATATGTAAGTGAACTTAAGTTTGATAATATAAATGATGTAGAGGTAATAGTTGTAGGACCTCCTATGATGATGAAATTTACTGTACAAGAATTTTTAAAACTTGGATTAGAAGAAAAACAAATCTGGATTTCACAAGAAAGAAAAATGTGTTGTGGTGTTGGTAAGTGTGGACACTGTAGAATAGATGATACATATATTTGCTTAGATGGACCAGTATTTAATTACTCAAAGGGTAAATTATTAAGGGATTAGGAGGAGCGAAGTATGGATATTAATACTAAAAAGTTAAAAAAGAATGCTTTTAGAATAACAAAACATAGAGGGATAACAGCTTCAAGAGTAAGAGTTCCAGGTGGACATTTAAAGGCAGAATACCTTGGGTTAATTCAAGAAATAGCTGATAAGTATGGTAATGGAACAGTTCATATGACTACAAGACAAGGTTTTGAGATACCAGGAATTAAGTTTGGTGATATGGATGCAGTAAATGAATTACTTCAACCAATAATAGCTGGATTAGACATAAATCAAGAAGTTCCAGGTAAAGGATATACAGCTGCAGGAACAAGAAACGTGGCAGCTTGTATAGGTAACAATGTTTGCCCTTATGCAAATTATAATACAACTAATTTTGCGAAGAGAATAGAAAAGGAAATATTCCCTAATGATCTTCACTTTAAGATAGCATTGACTGGTTGTCCAAATGATTGTATTAAGGCTAGAAATCATGATTTTGGTATTTTGGGAATGACTCTACCAGAATATGATAGAGATAGATGTGTTGCATGTGGAGCTTGTGTAAAAGCATGTAAGAAGAAATCTACAGCTGCTTTACATATGGAAAACTACAAAGTTGAGAGAGATCACGATAAATGTATTGGGTGTGGAGAATGTGTAATGAACTGCCCAACAGGTGCATGGACTAGAAGTAAGGAAAAATATTATAGATTAGTTATAATGGGAAGATCAGGTAAGAAAAATCCAAGACTTGCTGAAGATTTTATAGTATGGGTTGATGAAGATAGTATAGTTAAGATTATAAAAAATACTTATAGTTATGTTGAGCAATATATTGATAAAGATGCACCAGGTGGAAAAGAGCATATAGGTTATATTGTTGATAGGACTGGATTTATGGAATTTAAGAAATGGGTTCTTCAAGGAGTAACTCTTTCTGATAAGGCTAAATTAAAAGAAAATATATATTGGAGCGGAGTAAGATATTAAAATCCTACTTTAGATAGTCTTAGATTCATTACTTAAACTTTAGTAATAAATCTAAGACTATTTTTCATAGCCTTGAGAAAAAATATAATTTGTTGGACTAGATTTGACATAGAATATAAAATAGAATATGAGGGAAAATATACGTATTGATTACGAGGTGATGGAAAATGGAGCTAATTATAGCTACTAGAAAGAGTAAACTTGCACAAGTGCAGGCAGATAGGGTTATAGAATTATTAAAAAATAAAGAACATATAGATGCTAAAAAGTTATTAATGGTTACAGAAGGTGATAGAAGACTTGACGTAACATTAGATAAAATAGGTGGTAAGGGACTATTTACCAAAAATATAGAAGCAGCTCTAATTGAAGAAAAAGCCCATGGAGCAGTTCATAGCATGAAAGATGTACCGTTTGATTTAGAAGAAGAATTTGAACTTATAGCAATGCCAGAGAGAGAAGATGTTAGAGATGCTTTTATTTCAAGAGAAGGTATAAACTTTAAAGATTTAAAAAGTGGAGCTAAAATAGGAACCAGTAGCATAAGAAGAGGAAGATTTCTTAAGGAAATAAGAAGTGATATAGAGATAGTCCCAATAAGAGGAAATGTTCAAACAAGATTAGAAAAGATGAATCAAGAAGAGTTAGATGGTATAATTTTAGCAGCAGCTGGTTTAAAAAGATTAAACTTAGAACATATTATTACAGATTATTTTGACCCAACCATTTTCTTGCCAGCTATAGGACAAGGAGCCCTTGGTGTTGAATGTTTAAAGAGTAGTAAGGTTAAAGAGTATTTTAAGAGATTGGATTCTATAGAAACAAGAATAGCAGTTGAAGCAGAAAGAAGTTTTATGAAAGCTTTAAATGGAGATTGTCATAGTTTAATAGGGGCTTATACTAAACTTGAAGGTTCAGACATATATATGATAGGTGCTTATGAAGTTAATAATAAGATAGTAAAAAAAGATATAAGAGGTAAAATAGAGGATAGAATAGAGCTTGGGAAAAATTTAGCTCAAAGAATATTAGAAGATGGTAGGTAATTATAATGAGTAAAGTATATATTATAGGAACTGGCCCTGGAGATGAAGAATTATTAACCTTAAAGGCAGTAAAAGCATTAGAAAAATGTACAGCTGTTCTTTATGATAGATTAATATCAAATAATGTATTAAACTATTTAAATGAAGGCTGTGAAATATATTATTGTGGAAAAGAGCCAGGAGAACATTATAAAACGCAAGAAGAAATAAATGAAATGATAGTAGCTTTAGCTAAAAAAGGACATATAGTTGGTCGTATTAAGGGGGGAGACCCTTATGTTTTTGGTAGAGGTGGAGAAGAGGTGTTAGCACTTCAAGATGAGAATATTGATTTTGAAGTTATATCAGGGATTCCTTCGCCAATATCTGTTTTAAATTATGCAGGTATTCCTATAACACATAGAGGAAAAGCGCAAAGTTTCCATGTTGTAACTGGTATGTCTGCAAGTGTTCTTAATGTTAATTTTGAAGCTTTGGCAAAGGAAAATGGAACACTAGTATTTATGATGGGATTAAATAATCTTCATGAAATAGTAGAGAAACTAGTAGAACATGGAAAAGATAAAACAACACCAGCAGCAGTTATAATGAGAGGGACTTCATCAAAGCAGAAGAAGGTAGTTGGAACTCTTCAAGATATAGAAGAAAAAGTTATAGAAGCTGAGTTAAAATCTCCATGTATAATAGTAGTTGGGGAAGTGGTTACACTCAATAAAGATTTAGCTTGGTATGAAAAGAAGATTTTACATGGATGGAATATCTGCACAACTAGATCCCGTGAACAATCTTCAAATCTAAAGGAAAAGTTAACTGAACTGGGAGCGGAAGTTACTGAAATAAACTCTATTAAGATAGAAAGTACATCTCATAATTTAAATCCATATTTAGAAAGATTAGAAGAATACGATCATCTATTATTTACATCAGTAAATGGAGTTAATATATTCTTTGATCATTTATACAAACATAATGTTGATATAAGAAAAATAAGAGCAAAGGTTTCAGTAGTGGGAAAAGCAACCAAAAAGGCTTTAGAGAAAAGAGGAATTATACCATTTAAAATGGCAAGAGAATTTGTAGGAGAAGGTCTTGTAAGAGTATTGAAATCTAGTATTAAAAAGGGTGAGAAAGTTTTAATTCCATGTTCATCAAAGAGTAGAAATTATTTAAGTGATGAATTAATAAGTTTAGGGTTAAATGTAGATAGAGTAAATATTTATGATACTGTAGCAGGAAGAATTTTAAATAGAAATAGCTTTAAAGAGGTTGATATAATTTTGTTTACAAGCCCTAGTACAGTCAATAATATGATAGAAATGATAGGTCTTGAGAAGATTAAAGAAAAAAGAATCATAGCAATTGGACCAAAAACTTTAAATGCATTAAAAGATAAAGGATTAGAAGGCCATATGTGCAGAAAGCATTCTGAAGAGGGGTTCTTAGAGGAGATAACAGAATTAATAAAAGAAGGTGTAAAATTTTAATGATTAATAGAGGAAGAAGACTTAGAGCAAATGAAAGTATTAGAAGCTTAGTAAGAGAAACAGAACTTTCAGTAAAGGATTTTATACTGCCAATGTTCGTGGTAGAGGGAGAAAATATTAAAAGAGAAATTTCTTCAATGCCAGGATGTTTTCACTATTCTTTAGATAGATTAGAAGAAATTATAAAGGAAGTTAAAGATGCAGGTGTTTTAGGTGTTTTATTATTTGGAATACCAGAGAAAAAGGATGCTTGTGGTTCAGAAAGTTTTAATGATGAAGGTATAGTTCAAAAGGCAGTAAGAAAGATAAAGGAAATGGATAGTTCTATTTATGTAATAACTGATGTATGTATGTGTGAATATACTGACCATGGACATTGTGGTATTTTACATGGCGAGTATGTTGATAATGATAAAACATTAGAATATTTAGGAAAAATTTCAGTATCCCATGCAAAAGCAGGTGCAGATATGATTTCACCTTCAGATATGATGGATGGAAGAATAGGGTATATTAGAGATGCTTTAGATGAAGCCGGATTTATTAATGTCCCTATAATGAGTTATTCAGCTAAATATTGTTCAGCATTTTATGGGCCATTTAGAGAAGCTGCTGATTCTGCTCCAAAGTTTGGTGATAGGAAGACATATCAAATGGATCCAGCCAATAGGTTAGAAGCTTTAAGAGAAGTAAAAATGGACATAAATGAAGGTGCTGATATAATTATGGTTAAACCAGCTTTGTCTTATCTTGATATAATAAGGGAAGTAAGGGATAATACGGATGTTCCAGTAGCTGCATATAGCGTAAGTGGAGAATATTCTATGATTAAGGCAGCAGCTCAGGCTGGTTTCATTGATGAAGAGAGAGTTGTTATGGAAATGCTTACTTCGATAAAGAGATCAGGGGCAAAGGTTATAATAACATATCATGCAATTTATGCAGCTAATATTTTAAGTAAAAGAGGATAAAAAAATGTCAAATGAAAAGATTTTTAATGAAAGTAAAAGATTTATGCCAGGTGGAGTTAATAGTCCAGTAAGGGCCTATAAGGGGTTGGGAATAAATCCTCCTATAATAAAGTCTGGAAAAGGTGCTGTAATAGTAGATGAGGATGGTAAGGAGTATATAGATTTTGTACTTGCTTGGGGACCATTGATATTAGGACATTGTAATGATAAAGTGGTAGGAGCTATTAAAGATACTTCAGAAAAGGCTTTAGCTTTTGGAGCGCCTACAAATTTAGAATTAGAAATGAGTAAATTTATATGTGAAAATATGCCTGTTGTAGAGATGGTTAGGATGGTTAACTCAGGTACAGAAGCAACCATGAGTGCAATAAAATTAGCTAGAGGATACACAAAAAGAGATAAGATAGTGAAATTTGCAGGATGTTATCATGGTCATTTTGATGGCTTTTTAGTAGAAGCAGGCTCTGGAGTTTTAACAGAAGGAATACCAGGTTCTCAAGGAGTTCCAGAAGATAGTGTGAAAAATACTCTAATAGGAATATATAATGCTGAAAAGCAAGTTGCTAATCTTTTTAAGAAATATGGTAATGAAATTGCAGCCGTTATTATAGAACCTGTAGCAGGCAATATGGGAGTAATTAAAGCTAAAAATGAATTTATGCAAGTTTTAAGAACTCTATGTAACAGATATGGTGCTTTACTAATATTTGATGAAGTTATGTCAGGTTTTAGAGTTTCCTTTAAAGGAGCTCAAAGTTTATTTAATGTGTCACCAGATTTAGTTACATATGCAAAGATTATGGGAGGTGGACTGCCTTCAGGTGCTTATGGTGGAAAGAGAGAAATAATGGAAAATCTTTCACCAAAGGGTGGAGTATATCAAGCTGGAACTATGTCAGGAAATCCAATAGTTATGTCAGCAGGACTTGCCACTTTAAATGAATTACATGATCACCCAGAATATTATAACCATATTGAATCAGTAGGAAGAAAGCTTGAAGATGGATTGTATAAGGTTAGTGAAAAATATAATTTACCAATATGTATAAATAGAGTTGGCGGAATGATGACTTTATTCTTTAGTGAGGAAAAAGTAGATTCTTATGATAAGGTTAAAAAGTGTAACATAGAAAGATTTAATAGATATTTTATACACATGCTTAATAGTGGAATTAACTTGCCACCATCACAATTTGAATCATTCTTCTTATCAACTGCACATAATATAACTCATGTATATAAGTTTGTTAAAGCTTTTGAGGAATTTGCA
Source organism: Clostridium sp. SHJSY1 (assembly GCF_031626875.1). NCBI lineage: Bacteria > Bacillati > Bacillota > Clostridia > Eubacteriales > Clostridiaceae > Clostridium > Clostridium sp. SHJSY1. The sequence continues at coordinate 253,343 of NZ_JANDMF010000001.1, read as the reverse complement.
AAGAAAGAAATCAATTAATTACAGTATAAAAAAGATAAGCTGGAAATACACCTTAAGATTAGGTGATTCCAGCTTTAATTAAATTCAAAGGTAAGTTTTAACTGGAAAATTTTACTTGAATTTGTGTAAAGAATATATAATTTTTACTTTCTATAAATATCTACCTTGGGAAAAAAATCATATATTCAGCATCTTTGGTTAATATATTTTTTATATCCCTTGGTATATTTTGGCTAAAGGGATTGATATTCAGATGTATGATAAAATATGACATATATTTTGAAGCTTTATCTGGACTACCTTTATCCAACTGATGTTTAGCTTGCGCGAGATCACCTGTTAATTGGAGAACTATAGGGCCTGTTACTTCTTTTGATTTTATATAATGGTCAAGCAAATTACTTATAGAATCTATGCTTGTCACTACATTAAAGGAGACTGTCTTTTTAAGTTTATTTCCTGCAACATCTACAGCAGTAATGGTAGCCTTATGTTTCCCAAGTTTTCCTGCAAGATTTATACTTATGGGTGAATTGGCATTTGAATCAATAACATAATCTTTATTATCAATTTTAATCTTTGCAGATTGCAAACCTGATAATTCATCCCATGATTTAAATGTTAATGGAATATAGTCTTCAAAGGTACCATTATCTTCAAGGGTATTTCCATTGATAGATAGATTAAATGTTGGAGGTGTATTATCAACAGTTAATTCTATAAAACTTTCTTTGTTCACTCCATTTAAAGTTACAGAAACTTTAATTTTTGCAGAGCCTTCTGAAAGGGCAGTTACTATTCCTTTATCATTAATTGTAGCGACTTTTTGATTATCGCTAGAATATTCAATTAATGCTTGACTCAAATCAGCTTTTGATTCATCAGTCATAGTGCCTTGAATGTTAAGTTTTGATGTAGAATCTTTCTTTAGTATTGTTCTGTCTGCATTTAAGGTTATATTCTTAAGTTGTGGCAATACAGTTACATTACATTGTGCAGTTTTGTTTCCATCAACAGAGGTTGCTGTTATTGTAGCAGTTCCAAATTTAATTCCTGTGACTAGTCCATTTTGATTTACAGTTACAATATTTTCATCACTTGAGGTCCAAACTATCATTTTATTTTGAGCATTTTCAGGAGATATAGATGCTGATAAGGTTTCACTATTTCCTGTTTGAATATTTAATGTATTTGTATTAAGTGTAATATCAGAAACAGGGATATAATTTTCTACATTAATCCAAGAAATCATAGGATGATCACAGTTGTCATCAGAGCCAACAGCTTTGATACTTAATATTCCATCTGTTACGTTTGCTTCATATGATTTTGAAGTTTTCTTATTTCCAGGAATAAAATTGGAATCTCGTGTAGCTCCATTGATAATTATGTCTTCTTTTCTATTTGAACTATTCCAAGGATCGTAGAATCCCATAGTTATAAAGTATCTACCATTTGGCACTTCAAATTTATATTCAAGTCCTTTTCCTTTACCATATCCATCATATTGTCTAAGGCATCCATAATTACTGCCAATACTAGCTTCATTATCTTGTGACCAGGTTTTATTATCATCAGCAATATATCCCCAATGATAACCTGTAACAGGATCACGTCCATATGACTGATCTTCTGAGCTGTTCCTTGTTCCTAGTTTCTCCCCATTTTCTAGAGATAGAGGATTGTTGTCACCAGCATTAATATAATATAAGAGGTTAGGGTTATCTGGTGGAATTGGAGTTTCTGATAATTCATTTGAGCTTGCAGTTTCACCTTTATCAGTAACTGCACTTACAGTTACGTAATATTTCTTACTATTTTCTAAACCTGTGATGTTATAAATAGTATCTGTTACATTATTTATGATATTAGTATAATTTCCACTACTATCACCATATTTAATATTATAAGAGGAAGCACCATCTACTGGTGAAAATACAACAGTTAGTCTTCCATCTCCAGGATTTAAGGAAGTAAGGGATGGGGGAATAGAAATTTCATCACCTTTTGCTCCTTCATAAGAAACAACTCTGTCAGCAGTTAGAAAGCAATTACTTGAATTTGAATTTTTAGTGCCTGTTGCTCTAACTTTTATAGTATGATTACCACTTGTCAGAACTGGACTTGTGTAAAGCAGTGAGTTATCTTGCCGATTAGCAGAATACATATCAACTAATGTCTCTGGTTTGTCATCGATAGATATAGCAGCTATTCCAGAGTCATTGGCTTTTGCACCATAAATCTTTATTTGGTTACCTGTGAAATTTACTTTGTAGTAATCATCCTTTGTATTTGTATAATGAATATCATTACTATATGCACCAGCTTGTCCGCTATAATAAGTCCAAGTGGTTGAATTACCATAATCAAATTGATTATTTCCATTACCTTTTACATTATCATTAGAAGTTGTTCCAATTGCATCTGAATAATTAACATTGGAAATAACATATGTTATCATTGATTTTGAAGGTAATGTATCATTTAGGTAGTTATTTGATAGGTTAAAATTTGAAACATTTTCAAGACTATCTGTAGATGTTGTTCTGTAAGCTTTTATACTAGAAGAATTTAAGTCAAATTTAGATAAATCAAAAGAAAAATTGGAATCACTTGATAAAGTATTTCTTGAAACTAAAACAAGATTTTTTGATTCTGAATCATAGGCTGCTACTACATTAGAATTATTAGAATCTATAATCTTGTAACCAGGCTTTATAAATTTACTGAAGTGAGCCATTGCATAATATTGTTTAGTTAGATAATATTTTTCTACATTATCACCAGACCAATGTGCATGTATAAGTCCCCAGTTGGAATTTCCAGCTACATCTTTATCTTCATCGTCAACAACTTGCCATATTTCCCAAGCTGGTACTTTCATATCTCTCATGTCCTTAAAAATATAATCAGCAAGAGCTAGTCCGCTATCCATGTTATCATGACCATGTGTTCCAGAGCCTGTGCAAATCTCATCCATATATAAAGGCTTATTTAGAGTTGCTGCAAGATCTCTAAGCTCAGCACGGTTACTTCCACTATATTCATGTGTATTAATTTGACCTATACATGATTTAGTTTCATCATTAAAAGAATTTAATGTTTCAACTGACCAATCAATACTGCTTTCATCTGAGGCAGAAATCTTTGTTTCTGTTAAGCTTTTAGACTGAAGTGAGTTGTATACTTTATTTATAAGCTCAGATTCTTTTATTCTGTCAAAGTTGCATCCTTCTTGAGTTCCATTTGATTTCCACCATCCACCTATTGGCTCATTTAAAGGATTAGCAGTATTGAAGGTTATACCCCAACTTTCTTTAAAGTGTTTGATTACTTCAGTGAAATAATTAGCAAAAGCATCATACTTATCATCTTTAAGATTGTTTCCACCATTTTTTTCACCAGAGGCACAACCACTATTTGTCATCCAATAAGGTGGCGAATTTGAAAAAGCTTCAGCAATAAAATTACTTGAAGGTATTCTTTGTTTTGCCTGCTGAAGAACCCAACGCTGACCTGCATCTGCATTCCAATCCCAAACTCCTTCAGATGGTTCATAGCCTTCTATTTCACCACCTGGGCGCATGTGGTTGTGATTAGGATTTTCTCCACCACCTATGTTGTATCGTACAATATTAAGGCCTAAACCTTTATCTTTATCAAAGGTTAAATCCATAAGTTTATCTTTTGCACTAGTTGACCATTTTCCTACTAAGTCTCCCCACCATGCCAGTGAAGTACCCCATCCTTTTATTGTTTGATATTGAAGAGATGGATTTATAGTGACTGCATTTACTGAACTAGCCTTTGTAGTTAGACTTACATCATGAAAATATAAGATGCTAGTAATAATAAGTGTGGAACTTAGAGTTAGTGATAAAATTCTTTTAAATTTTCTCATTTAAAATCCCCCCATAAAATTAATAGATATTTATTAAAAAATAATATTTATGACTTTGCAATCTTCATAGACAGAATTCAGAAAACGGTTTCAAAAGATGACTTGAAGGTTTAATAAAAAATATAATTTCTATTTCACATTATTCAAAAATAATACATTTATATAATAATATGGTAACAGTTAGACAGATATATTGTCAATATGAATAGAAGATATGAAATAATAGAATACTATTATATTAAAGCTCTTAGTATTGGTAGGTTGTGGACATTTTGAAAGGGTATGTTATTTAGGAAAAGTAAGAGAAAATAGCATAAAATAAGACTAATAGATCTTGAATTTTCAATATATATAATTGAAGTGAAAATGAGGTGTTTATGTGATTAAGACAAGTAGAAATCCTGATGTTTATCATGGGAAAGATGGAAAGACAAGTTTTTTTGAAGGGTGGTACTTTGGCCAGATAATGTTATAAATCCAGGAAGTATGGGGTTCTACAATTATTTAGATTTTATGGAGTGTTATAGTCAAGTTTGTGCTGTTGATGGTTATATAAGGGGAAAACTTTATATTAATGAAGAGGAAATTGATTTTACTGGAGGAAAGGTTTATGTTGAGAAAAACTAAAGTAGGAATATCATTTTTAATGATAGATGTTTTTCTATTGGCATTGAGTTTTCTGAGGATTATAAAAATTTAATGAATAAAATTACAAGAAAATAATTGACATTTATTAAAATACATACTAATATTATATGTAAAATATTGTGGTTCATAAATTTGAATATTAATTTTATGGTTGACTAGAGAAACTAGAGGCTAAAATTAATCTTTTTTGATTAATTTTAGCCTTTTTTATATTAAATTTTAATGGTTAGTGAAAAGAGAGGGTTAAATTATGGTTACAAAAAAGAGCAAAAAATTATTAAGTATTACACTGTCATTAGTTATGATGATAATATTTTTTAATCAAAAAATTGTTTTAGCTTCAGATGAATTGTTTGCTAGTAAAAATAATTTTAATAGTGTTGCAAGGGAGTCAGAGAAACTTTATAAGAATCATACTCCTATATTGCGTCAAATGGAAAATCTTGATAGAGCTCCAATAGCTATGACTGCACAAGATAAGGGAGTATATATTAGTTGGCGTCTTTTAGGGACAGATCCAGAGAAGACAACTTTTAATATATATAGGAATGGTAAAAAAATAAACAAAAATCCTATTAAGGGAGCAACAAATTACTTAGATGAAAAAGGGTCAAAGGAAGATGTGTATAAGATTGAAACTATAATTGATGAAAAGATAGCAGAAAAAACAAAGGAATTTAGTGTTTTAGAGAATAAATATTTAAGAATTCCAGTTGGGAAAATAGATGGTTATGCTTTAAATGAAACTTCTGTTGGTGATTTAGATGGGGATGGAGAATATGAATTTATACTTTTACGATTGCCAATAAAATATGGACCAGAAGATTATCCAACTACAAAGTTATTTCCAATTTTTGAAGCACATAAAATGGATGGTACATTATTGTGGAGAATAAATATGGGTCCTAATTTTCCTAATAATACAGATATAAATTTTTCAGTATATGATTTAGATAATGATGGAAAAGCAGAGTTTGTTGTAAAAACATCAGAAGGAACTGTAGATGGTACTGGAGTAGCAATTGGAGATACTGATAATGATGGAAAAACAGATTATAGAGATAGTTTTGTATATAATACTAAAAGGCAATACATTACACAAGGGCCTGAATTCTTATCTGTATTTGAAGGAACAACAGGTAAGGAACTTGCAAGAACTGATTACATAGCTAGAGGAGAGCTAAAACAATGGGGAGGAAATACTGATCTTGAATCTGTACATCGTGCTAGTCAAGCTTTGATTACTCCAGCATATTTAGATGGTAAGCACGCTAGTATAGTAATGACAAGAGGTTGTTGGACATTAAATAAACTTGAAGCTCTTGACTATAAGGATGGTAAGTTTACAAAACGCTGGAGCTTTGATAGCCTTGACAATCCAGATTACTATGATCAAGGAAATCACAACCTTTCAGTAGCAGATATTGACTATGATGGTAAGGATGAAATTGTGTGGGGATCCGCTGCTTATGATGATAATGGTAAAGGAATGTATACAGGATATTTTCATGGAGATGCTATGCAATTAGGTAAGTTTATACCTGATTATCCTAATGTTTTTGAGGTAGCTTCTGTACATGAAAATGTTGTGGCTGAAGGCTTACAATTAAGAGATGCAAGAACTGGAGTATCAAGTTTTGGTGCTCCAAATACAAAGGATGCAGGACGTGGGTTGGTTGCAGATATTGACCCAAGATATGATGGGCCTACACTATGGGGAGCTGGTGGAACTGGTTACTTCGTATATGATAAAGGTAAATGGCAGCCTTGGAGTGGACCAGAATTATCAATGAACTTTAGCATATGGTGGGACGGAGATTTATTAAGAGAATTATCAGATAATACATCAGTAACAAAATTTAATTGGAGAGCCAACAGTGTTGATACATTATTAACAGCTACAGGTTGTCATTCTTTAAATGGTACTAAGGCAACACCTTCGCTACAAGCAGATATATTAGGAGACTGGAGAGAGGAATATATTCTTCCTACTGATGAGGAGGATGCTCTAAATGTATATACAACTAATATTCCAACAAATTATAGAATATATACTTTAATGCATGATCCAGTATATAGATTAGGAGTTGCTTGGCAGAACAACCACTATGCCCAACCGCCACAAGCAGGTTTTTTTCTAGCTCATCAAACAAAAAATATTCCTATTCCTGAAATTTTTATATTAAAGGATAAGAAGAAGTATACCAATCCAGATCTTAAGAACAAATCAGTAAATAAAGCTAAATATCCTATTTTGACAGTGCCAAGGGTAACTGGAAAGGAATAATTTTATTAAAATTTGAATTTAGAAATATCCTATATGTTAGAGTGGTCTTCATATAGGATATTTTATTTACATAGTTCTTCAAAAGTAAATATTGCCACAAAAGGATAAAATATATATAATTAAGTTTAAAAGGGTAAATGGTTTCAGTAGGATATAATGGAGGTTAATATGAATCAAGTTGTAATAAGTAATTTGTTATTAATTTTTTCTTTTTTACTACTTATAGTAAATTATATAGCATCGTCTATGGCAATATTTAAGATTGCTAAATTAGAATATGTAGATAATCCATGGTTTGCATGGGTTCCAGTACTTAATGATTATTTAATAATTAAACTTGGAAAAGGATCTATATGGTTTATGATATTAGCAGTAATAAGTTTAGTTCTAGGGGGACCAGTTCTAAGTTTAAATCAAAGAGCTATAAAAACATTGGCATTAATCATAACAGCTGCTTGGGTAATATACAAATTGTTTTTATATACCAGAATATGTGATAGATATGAAATTAGTATATTAATATTTGTTGTTGGATTTTTAGGGCAACTTATAGGTCAATTGGTTATTTTTGCAGTAATAGTTACAATTGTAGGACATATTCTATTATATAGAAGTGCGTCTAATTGGATAAAAGAGAAAACAATCATTGAATCAAAGGTTATTTTTACAAAAAATAAAAAGAAGAAAAAATAATATTTATGTAAGAAAACTTTAATAATTGAGATTTGATATTCTCAACTATTTTTGTAGTTTGTTAGGGAGATTTGATATATAATATAGAAAAAGGAGAGTGATTGTATGGACGATAGAATTATAGATTTTAATGAGCTTAAGAACAAAGCAAAGGAAAAAGATGTAGATAAACTTGAAGACTACATGTACTCTTTATACTATGAAATGGCAGAAGGTAAAATCACTATGGCTGAGTTTACTAAAAATATATATAAATATATGGAAGAAAATAATATATCTCAGGATAAATTTTTAAATATTCAAAAGAAGCTTATGGAGAGATATGGGTTTGACTCTTCTATGATAGATGAACAGCTAAAAAAAGCTGGAGTAAATATAAATGTAAGCTATGAAAGTGTAAAGAAAACAATGGGCTTTCAAGAAAAGTATAAAGATGGATTGGTAAACAAATCAGGATTTGTTTACAAAATAAAGAATGATAAAAATGATGTTGAAATAATTATGGAAGAAGAGGATGTAATTATCCAAAGTGAAGGAAAGATAGACCTTGGAGATTTAGAACTAAGTGATTTGTTATGTTCTTATAAGAAAGTTAGAGGAGAAAAATCACTATCTATAAGGTTGTGTGAAAATGTTAAAAAATATGAATATTAAAAATAGGCTGGAATAATGAATAGATGTATTATTCCAGCCTTAATTATTAATCAGTAAGAGTTATGGATTCTATTGCATCATTAGAATTATTTTTGTAAGAAAGCTTTCCATTTGAAATTTGTAAATCTGTAGAATAAGTTTTGTTAACCAGTTGATCTCCAGTTCCATCGGTTTTTATTTTAAATATATACCCTGCATAGGAATAGTTACTATAATAAACCCAATTCTTATATACAACAGGATAAAGAGCATGGTTTTTAGTTAGTTGAGTATGACCACTGCCATCTAAATTAATTTTATTTAAGCTTGAATTACTTGAATCAGTGTAATAAAAAACACCATTTGCATTAGAAACATAAGTCATATTTGAAAAATAACTAAATTTATCATTAGTACATGCTGGATAATCTGTAGTAGTCCATTTATGGCTTTTCTTTTGAATAGCAGTATCACTTAAATTGAAATATGTATAATTAGTTTTATTTTTTTGATCTGGAACAGGGTCATCCCATGTAACATCAACATGATATTTTATACCATCAATAGTCACTATATTCCAAGCATGATTCATGGATGAACTTGATATTACAATACTATCGATGTTAACCTTATTTAATAAATATTTAAAGGTTACAGAGTATCCTTGACATACAGCAGTATTTTTTAGGAGTGTTCCATAGATATTATATGATTCAGCAGGAATTGTGTTGTTATTGTAATTAGTAACATCATAGCTTGTGTTTAATACAAGATAGTCATGTAATGCTAATTCTTTTTGAAGAGGGGACATTCCTTCTTTAATTACAGAATTTAAAATTTCATTAGTTTTAGAAGTTATTTGAGCTACTTGTGTTTTGATTTTTTCTTTTGTATCAGAATAAGCTAGTTTTAAGACTCCATTTGTATAATATAAGGTACCTGAATAAGAAAAATAGAAAATTTCAGGATGGTCATTAAGAACTTTGCCCATAATTCTAAAAGTATCATTAGAATTAGGTATTTTTGAAAGGTTGTTTAGATAAGCTGTATCTTCTAAATTTATCATTGCACGATAAATTGCATTATAAACTGCTTCTTCGCTATAATTTAATTTTTCTGTTGAAGAAGTGGCTGAGTATAAAATTGGCATTTGGGGGACATTACTAGATATAGCTTGTCCATCACTCGTGTAAGAAAAAGCAGTTGTAGATAAATTTGAAGAAATTAGTGAAGCTAACGATAAAATTACAATTTTTCTTTTTAAAGTATTTTTAATCATAATTTGACTCCTTTTAGTTTTTTGTTTATTATATCAGCAAATGGAACAAATTAAAAGAAAAGAGTTTTGAAATTTTTAGTTTATTTTAGTGAAAAATCATTTATAATAGAGAAGTATTTATTTTTTAGACGAATTGTAGGAGGATTATATGAGCGTATTACAAGTTAAGGATATGAACCATGGCTTTGGAGATAGAGCAATTTTTGAGGATGTTTCTTTCAGATTATTAAAAGGAGAACATGTAGGACTTATTGGAGCTAATGGGGAAGGTAAGTCTACATTTATGAATATAGTTACAGGAAAGTTAATGCCAGATGAAGGCAAAGTAATTTGGTCAAATAATGTTAGAGTAGGATATATGGATCAACATGCTGCCCTTCAAAAAGGAGAAAGTATAAGAGATGCTTTAAGAGATGCTTTTAGATATCTTTTTGATATGGAAACAGAAATGAATGGTCTTTATGAAAAAATGGGAGACTGTACTCCAGAAGAACTTGAAAAAATGCTAGAGAGAACAGCTGTTATTCAAGATCTTTTAGATAACAATGGATTTTATGTTATAGATGCAAAGGTAGAAGAAGTAGCAAAGGGTCTTGGATTATTAGATTTAGGACTTGATAAAGATGTAGATGATTTATCAGGAGGACAAAGAACTAAAATTCTTTTAGGAAAACTTTTACTTGAAAATCCAGACATACTTTTATTGGATGAGCCTACTAATTATTTAGATGAAGAACACATAGAATGGTTAAAGAGATATTTACAAAGCTATGAAAATGCATTTATATTAATATCTCATGATATTCCATTTGTAAATTTAGTAGTTAATTTAATATATCATGTTGAAGAAAGAAAGCTTACAAGATATGTAGGAGACTATGATGAATTTAGAAGAATATATGAAGAAAACAAGAAGAGGTTAGAAGCAGCATATGAAAAGCAGCAAAAAGAAATAGCAAAACTTGAAGATTTTGTTGCTAGAAATAAAGCAAATGTTGCAACTTCAAATATGGCGAAATCAAGACAAAAGAAACTTGATAAGATGGAAGTAATAGAACTTTCAAAGGATAAGCCAAAGCCAGAGTTTAATTTTAAAGCTGCAAGGGCTGCTGGTAAAGTTATATTTGAAACTAAGGATTTAGTAATAGGATATGATAGTCCATTAACAAAACCTTTAAATCTTTATATGGAAAGAGGACAAAAGATAGCTTTAGTTGGAGCAAATGGTCTAGGAAAATCAACTCTTTTAAAAAGTCTTTTAGGAATAGTTAAGCCTTTAAGTGGAGAAGTTGAAAAAGGAGACTATCAACATATAGGATATTTTGAACAAGAGGATAGAAGTGGAAATACAAATACTTGTATTGAAGAAGTATGGAGTGAATTCCCAGGATATACTCAATATCAAATAAGAGCAGCACTTGCTAAATGTGGACTTACAACTAAACAGTTAGAATCTAAGATAATGGTTTTATCAGGAGGAGAAGCTGCTAAGGTTAGATTATGTAAGATCATAAATAATGAAACTAACATATTAATCCTAGACGAGCCTACTAACCATTTAGATCAAGATGCTAAGGATGAACTAAAGAGAGCATTGAAGGAATATAAGGGATCTATTTTAATTGTATCCCATGAGTCAGAGTTTTATAGAGATGTAGTTACAGATATTTGGAACTGTGAGGATTGGACTCTGAAAATAATATAAAATTGATTTGAGCATTTTAGTATGCTAAAATCAATTTATAAATTAAAACTTATGAATAATTATTTAGTTTTCTAGGGTTCCGCAGTTTATAAAAGAAAAATATGGAGTTTGTAGATTAAATAAAACTGAGCTAATTCCTCAATGGGCAGAAAAGGGTGATTTTTTCTCTATAACGAGAACATCAGATGAGTTATCAATAGTTTGCTCTGAAGATAATATTCCTAGTGGTATAAAATGTGAAAAGGATTGGAGAGTTTTAAAGATTGAAGGGACATTGGATTTCTCCTTAATTGGAATTCTTGCTTCAATTAGTACAATACTAGCACAAAAGGGTATAAGTATATTTGCTATTTCTACTTATGATACAGATTATATTCTTATTAAGAATGAGGATACTGATAAGGCTATAAACTCACTTATTAATGAAGGATATGAAATTATAAAATTCTAATATAGACCTAGTGCAAACTAGGTCTATATTTATATCTTAAATAGTTCTGATCTTTTAAACATATAGTTAAATATTTCGTAAATCAAAGGTTTCAATTGGAACTGGTCCTCTTAACACTTTTCTTCTTATATGCAAAGATCCCAATGAATCAGTTCTAATTTTCCATTCAACTAACATTATTTTCCCATCCTTTATCTCAATTCCTTGTATTCCACTTGCTCTAACACAAGAACCATCATTAAAGTAGGGTAATTCATTAGATTTTGGAAAACGAGGTCTATGTGTATGCCCGCAGATTAGCATGATTTTGTTTGCTTCAATCCAATTGCTATAAATGCGCTCAATTTTATGAATTTTTTCGGAATTTTTCACAGGGCTTGCAGGATTTATAAATCCTATAGAGTGAAGAAATCTCCAAAAATATCTTACTGTAAGCATATTAAAATACCATAAGTTATCATTCATTCTATCTCCTTGATGGCCATGAACTGTTAATATTTCTTGTTTTGTATTCTTATGCTTAAATACAACTGCTTCATATGGAATTATTCCAGGAAATAATTCTATTTCATCTTCATTATACTCATCATAGAATTTATAAAAATTCTTTTCTACAAAGTCTCTATACTTTAATTGTATATTATGATTACCATATAACATAATCAATCTATTTGAATCAAAAAATCTTTTTAATAGAGAATATACTTCATCATGGGCTAATCTTACATGTTTAAAATTAGCATGTTCCCAAAGTTCATCACCATCTCCAACTTCTACATAAGTATATCCATTATTAAAATAGAATTCTAATGCAAATAAAAATATATTTTGATTTTTTGCAAATTCATCAGATGGAGTACAATCTCCTCTATGACAGTCACTGAAAAATATATATCTAGAATTATTGTCAAAGTATTCAATTTTAGCATTTTTATAAGCTTCTGTTAATCTTTTTTCAGCTAGTCTTTTTTCAAATAACATATTAAACCTCTTCTAAGAATAATAAGATTAATTAAATGTATTACTACAAAAACAATTTTAATACATATAATTAATCTACCCGTTTAGATAAAAATATATTTAAAATAAGATTTTAAAGCTTTATAAAATAAATAAGACTAATGAGGAAAATGGTATAGATATAATGTTTAAAAAGTAAGAAGGATTACTTAAAAGTTATAGTATACAATAAAATTATGCTGTAATATATAACATATATAAACGAGAGGAGATAACAATAATGCCATTTATAGGATCAAAGGTAAGTGTTAAAATTTCAAAAGAAAAAGAAGAAGTTATAAAAGAAAAACTAGGTAAAGCAATAGAATTAATTCCAGGGAAGAGTGAAAAATTTCTTATGGTTGGTTTTGAGGATGAATATTCATTATATTTTGCAGGAGAAAAATTAGAAAAGGGAGCTTTTGTAGAAGTTAAGATATTTGGAAAAGCAAGCAAAGATGCCTATGATAAATTAACAAAATCTATTTGCAATATTTATGAGGAAGAGTTGGAAATACCTCAAAATAAGATTTATATTAAGTACGAAGAAGTTTCAGATTGGGGATGGAACGGAAGAAATTTTTAATGAGTGAAATAGTAGTAATGCGTATTTGTATTGCTACTATTTTTATATAGTTAAATAATTTGTATGTGAAATATAATTCAAGTATAATGTTAATTAATTACAATTAGGAGAGAGAATATGAAATTAAAAGTGTTAGTAGATAACAATACATATATTGACCAATATTATTTAGGTGAACCAGCAGTATCATATTATATTGAAGATGATGGTGTCAAATTTTTATTTGATTTAGGATATTCAGATATATTTATTAAAAACGCAAATTTATTGGATATAGATTTATGTAATATATCTAATATTATTTTTTCACATGGTCATGATGATCACACAAGAGGTTTGAAATATTATTTTGAACAAAATTATAAAAATAATATTTCTATTATAGCTCATTCAGATGCATTCAAAGAGAAATTACAAGGAAACATTAAAATTTGCTCACCTATATTAGAAGAAGAATTAAAAGAAAAATGCAATCTGATTTTATCAAAAAAACCAATGAAGATTAGCAAAAATATAACCTTCCTAGGAGAGATACCACAAAAAATTGGGTTTGAGATTAGAAAACCAATTGGTAAGCAGGTTGTTGATGGAAAATTGATTAATGATTATGTACTTGATGATACAGCTCTTGTTTATAAAAATGAGAATGGAATATATATTATAACAGGATGTTCACATAGTGGAATATGTAATATCATAGAGTATTCAAAAACAGTATGTCAGGATAATAGAGTTATGGGGATCATAGGAGGACTTCATTTATTTGAAGTAAATGAACAAGTTAGAATGACTATTAATTATCTAAAAGAAAACAATGTAAAAGAGTTATATCCATGTCATTGTACATCTTTTATAGTTAAATCAGAAATACATAATTTTTTGCCTGTGAAAGAAGTAGGTGTTGGATTAGAATTGAATTGGTAGTTATTACATTATCTATATTTTTAAATTATATCAGAATGTAGGTGTAGAGTTTTTGGAGAATAAATGGATTGCAGTAGTTGGAAGTCCAAGAAAGGGCAAAAATACAGATTTAATAGTAGATTTTGTAATTGAAGGATTAGAGCAGAAAAATATTGAAGTAGATAAATTTTATTTAGATAGTGATAATATTTCAACCTGTAGGGGATGTGAATATTGCATAAGTATAGGAAATTGCATTATTGAAGATGATATCACTAATATTATAGACAGAATGAAAGATGCTGATGGATATATTTTGGCTTCTCCTTCATACAATTACAACATGACAGCACAAATGAAATCCTTATTAGATAGGACTTTCTGTTTGAATGATTATAGTAATGGATGGAAAAGTCGTCTTGCCCCAAATAAAAAAGCTATTATTGTTGGTGTTTGTGCAGGAAAGACTAAAGAATCTATGGGGTACACAATAGAAGGTATGATTAAACCTATTTCTGAATTAGGGGTAAAAGTTGTAGAGGTAATTGAGTATTATAACACAAAGGAAAAGTCTGTTAAGAATAATGACAATATTAGAAAAGAAATAACTAAAAAAATTAAAGATATTGATTTATAACTAGATTTATATGAAAAATATTAAGGAGAGAATATTGAAATTAACTTATAAAGATATGACTTGAAATTTGATAATAAAGTGGAAAGGTTTAGTTAGCCCTAATGTTAATAACATTAGGGCTGTTTTTTTGTGGAAAATAATTGATAGATTTTATTATTAAATAAAAATATTTTGATGATGCATATCGTTTTCATGGTATAATATATCTAAAAAAGTAGAATGCTTTTGAAAAAAGTCAATATATACTAATCATTAAGGAGAAAAGAATGTATAAGTTATTACTTGTTGATGATGAAGATGAAGTAAGGGAAGGAATTGTAAAAAAAATAGAATGGGAAAAGTATGGTTTTGAACTTATTGGAGAAGCTAGAAATGGTAGAGAAGCTTTAGAGATAGCTGAAAAAGATATGCCAGATATAGTGATTACAGATATAAAAATGCCTTTTATGGATGGAATAACATTATCTCAAGAACTTAGGAAAAGTATTCCTACAGTTAGAATAGTCATACTTACAGGTTTTGATGAGTTTGAATATGCTCAGAAGGCAGTAAATTTGAAGGTTACAGAATATGTACTTAAGCCAATTTCTTCAGAGGATCTTATTAATATTCTCTTAAAACTAAAAACACAACTTGATGATGAAATAGCAAAAAAAGAAGATATAGATTTATTAAAAACTCATTATATAAAAAGCTTACCAATATTAAAAGAAAAATTTTTTTCGTCACTAATATCAAGTAGATTGAAAAAGGATGAGATATATGATAAATGCAAGAATTATGGTATTAACTTAGAGGGAGCTCTTTTTGCTGCAGTAGTTATAAGTATTGATGATGATATTTTAACTAAGGACCATAGATATAAATTTGGTGAAGAAGAAGAATTTAAAATATATGCTGTTTTAAATATAGTGACTGAAATTGGGGATATTTATGATATACATAATATTTTTATCCATAATGATAGGATTGTATTAATTATTTCTGATTCAGAAGAAAAATCTGAAATTTTAAGCACAGAAATATTATCAATTCTTGAAGAAATAAGACAGAGTGTTGAAAAGTATTTAAAACTTGAAGTAACCATAGGACTTGGAACAATGGAGAAGGATATTTCTATGATTTCAGATTCTTGGGAGAATGCTATAGCTGCATTAGATTATAGGTTAATTTTAGGAAGTAATAGGATTATCTGGATTGAGGATATAGAACCTAATAGTAAAGATAAGATAATATTTGATAAAAGCATGGAACATGAATTGGAAAGTTCAATAAAAGTTGGAACAGAAATTGAAGTAACTGAAACAATTGATAGAATGTTCAATAAGCTCATAGATACTAGAGCTTCATATAAAGATTATCAGATATATCTTCTTGAAATGCTTACTGCAATACTTAAAGCTGCACAGAGTTCAAATGTGGATTTAACTATTATATTTGGAACTGATTATAATTTGTTTGTGGAACTTTACAAAATTAATGATTTGAAATATGTAAAAAAGTGGTTCAAGGAAATATCAGTGAAGATAATGAATCATATTATGGATGAAAGAAAAGATAATTGTGAGTATCTAGTGGCGAAAGCAAAGGAGTATATTCATAAAAATTACAATGATAGTGAAATCAATATTAATGGTATATGTAGTTACCTACATATAAGCCAGACTTATTTTAGTCTTTTATTTAAGAAAGAAACAAGGATGACTTTTACAAATTATTTGACTTTGGTAAGGATGAATGAGGCAAAGAAGCTTTTGAGAACTACTACTATGAAGACGTTTCAAGTTGCACAAGAAATAGGGTATTCAGAATCTAATTATTTTAGTTACTGTTTTAAAAGACACTTTGGTATATCACCATCAGAATATAGGAATAGTAAGGTTAATTAAGGAGATGAAACTTTGAAAAGCGATATTGTTACTAAATTTTTTAAGAATCCATTTTGTCGTCTTATGAAAGCTGTAAAGTTGAAAAGTATTCAATTCATAATAACTATGTCTTTTACAGTAGTAACAATTTTAGCAATAATTTTAGTAGGAATAATAATTTATAATAAGTTTGCCAATACATCAGAAAAAAATGCTGCATTAGCCACTCAGCAATTGGTTGATCAAATAAATTCTAATATTCAATACTATTTAAATAGTACAATTAATGTATCCAATCTTTTAAGTGACAATATTTATTTGGAACCCAATATTGAAAGAAGTAATCTTATGGACCAAATGAATGTCATCAAAAATACTCGTAATGACATTGCCACACTAGCAGTATTTTCAGAAAGTGGACGACTCATTTTGGGTACATCAAAAGAGCAGCTTAAGCCTAGTGCTGATATTGTAAGTGAGGATTGGTTTAAAAATGCACTAAACAAATCGGATAATCTTATTTTTTCGTTGCCACATGTTCAGAATCTCTTTCAAGGAAAACATGATTGGGTTGTTTCTTTAAGTAGAATCATTAATTATACTGATGGTAATAAAAAACTTAAGGGTGTGCTTCTTATAGATATGAATTATAGTACTATAGGTGAGCTCTGTAGGAAGGTTAGCATAGGAGAAAAAGGATATGTATATATTGTAGATTCAGAAAATGATATAATATATCATCCTCAACAACAACTTATTAATATAGGGCTTAAAAAAGAAAATAGTGAGGATTATCTGGGCAGTTATATTGAAAATTCTGATGAAGGCAAACGTCTTGTGACTGTGAAGACAGTAAAATATACAAATTGGAAAATTGTTGCCATAGCATATATTTCGGAGATAGTTGCATCAAAAAAAGAAATTATGAAATTCGTTATATGGATATTGGTAACCTGTATTTTTTTAATAGTGTTAACGTTTAATTTTATTTCAGCAAAAATTTCAGAACCTATAAAAAAGTTAGAGAAATCTATGAAAAAAGTTGAAGAGGGAAATTTTTATATATATGTAGATGCTGAAGGGGAGGATGAAGTTGTAAAACTATCTCAGGCTTTCAACTTAATGATATCAAAAGTTAGATCTCTTATGGATGAGATTGTAGTGGAGCAAGAAGCCAAAAGAAAAAGTGAACTAAATGTACTCCAATCTCAAATAAATCCACATTTCCTTTATAACACTTTGGATTCAATTGTGTGGATGGCTGAAAATGGTAATAGTCAGGATGTTATAACAATGGTAACTTCTCTAGCAAGATTATTTAGAATAAGTCTTAGCAAAGGAAAAAATATTATTTCTGTAGAGCAGGAAATAGAACATGCAAGAAATTACCTTACAATTCAGAAAATAAGATTTAAAAATAAATTTACCTATGATATAGAAGTACAACCAGAAGTGAAAAATTTAAAGACAATAAAGTTGATACTACAGCCACTTATAGAGAATTCAATCTATCATGGCATAGAGTACATGCAAGATCAAGGATATATTAAGATAAGAGTATCTATTATTGAAGATAAATTGTTATATGAAGTTATGGACAATGGCCTTGGAATAGAACATGAAAAGCTTGAAGAATTACTTGAATATGAAATAGAAACAAAAGGAGGTTCAGGTATTGGGGTGAAAAATGTTCAGAAGAGAATTCAACTAACCTATGGTAAGGAGTATGGACTTCAGGTAGAAAGTGAATTAGAAGAAGGTACTAACATTAAAATATGGCTACCTTTAGTAGAAGAGTAAGCAAAGAGGTTAAAAATGAAGATTAAAGTTAAATTCATCATATTTATAGTTATTTTAATTCCAATAATAATTTTTCCTTTCTATTATCAAAATAAAACTTTAGTTCAGAGTGAAGGTGCAAAAAATATAACCCTTATCCTAAAGAATAAAAAAGATGACTATTGGAGAAATGTTCAGCTTGGTGCTGAAGAAGCAGCAAAGGAGTATAAAGTTAAATTAAATATCATGGCACCAGAAGATGAATGTAGTACTCTTGAACAGGAGAATCTTATAAATCAAGTTGTAGAGAATAATACTAATGCCTTAGTATTGGCGCCTTGTAGTTTTGATTATCTTGTGAAGTCTGTTGAAGATTCAGTTGATAAAGGTATCCCTGTGCTAACTATAGATAGTAAGGTGAATACAGATAAGATATCATGCTTTATAACGACAGATAACTTAAGTGCAGGTAAAAGTGCAGGAGAAAAAATTGTGAGTCTTGTAGGAGAGAATTCTATTGTCGCTATTGTAGGCTTGGATAAAAAAACAGGAAGTAATTATTTAGAAAGATATGAAGGTTTAAAAAAGTATATTACAGAGAATTATCAAGGAATTCAGATGATAGAGGAATCAGATGCAATTAATGATTCAAATTCTGCTGAATTGGCTACAGAAAAGTTGTTAATTAATAATAGAATATCTGGTGTTGTTGCTCTCAACTATGAAGCTTCTGTAGGAGCAGCCAGAGCTATAGAAAAATTGAATTTTAGAGGAAAGGTTATGGTAGTGGCATTTGATGGTGATCCTCAAGAAATTGAGTATATGGAAAATGGAACGATACAGTCTGTTATTATACAGAATCCTTTCAGCATGGGGTATTTGGGCGTTAAGAATGCAGTTTTAAAATTACAAGGAAAAGATATTCCAGAGTTTATAGAAAGTGGATTTACTGTTATTGATAAGAGAAATATATATTTGCCTGAAAATCAGAAAATTTTATTTCCATTTACTCAATGATAAGAAAACAAGTAGAGTATAGTGAAAATAGTATAAATATAAATTCAAGGAGAAAAATGATGAAAAACATTAAAAGTACAAAAGTTTTTTTTATTGTATTTTTAGCTGTAGTAACAATGATAATAGCATTTTTTGTAGTATCTATAAACAGAAATTTTTTTATGAAAGCTGGGTATAAGGAGGGAATTCCTAAAATTGGAGCAGTTATTTACAAATATGATGACACGTTTATGTCTTATGTAAGGGGGAACATGGAAAAGGATTCTTTTGGAAAGGCTGCACTAAACATTCAGGATTCACAAAATAATCAATCAAGACAGTTAGAACAGATTGATGGAATGATTAGGGATAATGTGAGAGTTCTTACAGTAAATCTTGTAGACCCTAAATCTGCAAAGGAAGTTATAAATAAAGCAAAGGATGCTAAGTTGCCTGTAATTTTTTTTAATAAAGAGCCTGAAGCTTCTGTTCTAGAAAGTTATAACAGTGCATGGTATGTAGGTGCAGATTCATCAGAAGCTGGTATTCTTCAGGGAAAAATGATAGTAAAGCTTTGGAGTAAAAACAAGACCTATGATAAAGACAATGATGGAGTTCTTTCTTATGTTTTATTTAAAGGTGAGCCAGACCATCCTGATACAGATGCAAGAACAAAATATGCAATTGAAGAGATAAAAAAGGCAGGGATAAAAGTAAAGGAGTTGGATTCATATTATGGTATGTGGGATAAAGTAAAAGCGAGGGATAAGATGGATGAATGGATAGCAAAGTTTGGTAGTGATATTGAATTTGTTATCTCAAATAATGATACAATGGCATTAGGAGCAATTACTTCTCTTGAGAAAAATGGATGTATGACAAATGATAAGCTTATTCCAGTTGTTGGAGTTGATGCAATTCAAGAAGCTTTAGAGAAAATAAAAGAAGGGAAAATGATGGGAACAGTGATGAATGATGCAAAGAAACAGGGAACAGCAGTAATAGATATTGCAATAAATGCAGCAGAAGGGAAAAATATCACTGAAGGAACATCTTTGGTTATGAGTTCTGACAAATCTGTAAGAGTTCCATATATAACCATTACAAAAGACAACTTAAATACAGTTATACAGGAAGGATAAATATAATTTTATAATATAGAAAAAGCAGGTAATGACTACTATAAATTCATTATCTGCTTTTTTACTTTTAAATTTGTGACATGCTATTGAAAAAGTATAAGTTTTTAAAAGTGAGTAGAATTTTAATATAATAGTGTAGGATTTTGTATTCAATTGATAAAATGGACATGCTAATATAAATGTATGAAAACGATTAAATAAATCGAATATTTAGGAGGAATTTAGTATGAAAAAAGTTTTAACACTTGTATTAATGGCAACTTTAACTACATCAGTTTTGGCAGGATGTTCAAGTTCAAAATCAGATTCAACAGGAAAGAAAGTAACAGTAGGAACTACAATATATAAGTTTGATGATACATTTATGACTGGGGTGCGTAATGCAATTACTGATCAAGCTAAAAGTGATAATATAACTGCTGACATAGTTGATAGTCAAAATTCAACATCAGCTCAAAATGACAAGTTAGAGTTGTTTATTTCAAAAAAGGTTAATTCACTAGCAATCAATCCAGTTGATCCCAAGGCTTCAAGTACAATAATAAACAAAGCAAAATCAGCTAATATTCCAATAGTATTTTTTAATCGTATACCTTCAGAAGCAGATATGAATAGTTGGGACAAGCTATTTTATGTAGGAGCAAAACCTGAACAGTCAGGTACAATTCAAGGACAGATTATAGCTGATTACTGGAAGGCACATCCTGAAGCAGATAAAAACAAAGATGGTGTTCTTGATTATGTAATGATTACTGGAGAACCAGGTAATGCTGATGCTATAGCTAGAACAAAATATTCCATAGATCAACTAGCGACAGAAGGAATAAAATCAAATCAATTAGCAACAGACACAGGTATGTGGGATCGTGTAAAAGCACAGGATAAAATGCAGTCATTCTTAACTTCAAAAGGAGATTTGATAGAAGCAGTTTTTGCAAATAATGATGATATGGCATTAGGAGCAATAGAGGCATTAAAAGCTGCTGGATACTTCAAGGATGGAAAATATATTCCAGTTGTAGGGGTTGATGCTACAGCACCAGGAGTTAAAGCTATTGAAGAAGGAACAATGTTAGGAACAGTTTTAAATGACGCTAAGAATCAAGGTATAGCTACTATTAAGATTGCAGAAGTTCTTGGACAAGGAGAGACTCCTTCTAAAGAGAATACAGGGTATGATATAGCTGATGGAAAATATGTATGGATAGATTATAAAAAGATAACAAAAGAAAATGTAAATGATGCTAAGTAATCTTCTGAAACAATAAGTATTTAGATTCAATCAAGAGTAATATGAAAAGTTATATCTTGATTGAATCAAATAAAGATTTAGGAGTTCTTTTTAAATATTCAGGAGGTATGAAATTATGGAGAAAAAATACTTACTTGAGCTAAGAAATATATCGAAAGAGTTTCCTGGGGTAAAAGCATTGGATGACATAACACTTAAAATAAAACCAGGTTCAGTTCATGCACTAATGGGGGAAAATGGAGCTGGAAAATCTACACTCATGAAATGTCTTTTTGGTATATATAAACAAGATCAAGGTGAAATAATTTTAGAAGGCAAAAAAATAGAAATGAATAATTCCAAAGAAGCTTTAAATCATGGAATTGCAATGATTCATCAGGAACTTCATCCTGTTAGGTTCCGAAATGTTATGGAGAATATGTGGATTGGACGTCTTCCACTTAGGGGAGTTGGTCCATTTAAATTAGTAGATACAAAGAAAATGTATAAGGATACTGTGGAACTTTTTAAACGATTAGATATTAATATTAAACCTGATGTTATTGTAGAAATGCTTTCAGTTTCAGTAGTTCAACAGATGGAGATAGCAAAAGCAGTTTCATACAATGCGAAAGTTATCATAATGGATGAGCCAACTTCATCCCTAACTAAGACAGAAGTTGCACACCTTTTTAAAATAATTCGTGATCTTCAAAAACAAGGAGTTTCAATAATTTATATATCTCATAAGATGGAAGAAATTCTTCAAATATCTGATGAGGTTACAATAATGAGAGATGGAAAATATATTGGTACATGGAATTCTAAGGACCTTACTACAGATCTTATAATTAAAAGAATGGTTGGTCGTGATTTAACAAATAGATTTCCAGAAAGAGATAATGTTCCAGGAGAAGAAGTCTTAGAAGTGGAAAATTTCACATCTCCTTTCCCAAAATCTTTTAAAGGCGTTTCTTTTGATTTAAAGAAAGGAGAAATACTTGGAGTAGGTGGTCTTGTTGGAGCTCAGAGGACAGAACTAATGGAAGCTATATTTGGTCTTAGAAGTGTTGAAGCAGGAAAGATTAGATTAAAAGGTAAGGAAGTGAAAATCAAAAATCCAATAGATGCAAAGAAGAATAAGATAGCTCTTTTGACTGAAGAAAGAAGGGTTACTGGAATCTTCCCAGTATTATCTATAACAGAAAATACTACTATTGCTAACCAGAAAAATTACTTAAATGCCTTAAAGGTTTTAAATGATAAGAAACGTAAAGAAGATACTTTAAAAAATATTGAGAAGCTTAGAGTAAAAACACCTTCAGAAAAGGAATTTATAATGAATTTGTCAGGAGGAAATCAACAGAAGGTACTTATTGGGAGGTGGCTTCTTACAGAACCAGATATACTTATTCTTGATGAACCTACTAGAGGTATAGATGTAGGTGCTAAGTTTGAAATTTATTCACTTATGGTTGAACTTACAAAACAGGGTAAGAGTATCATAATGATATCTTCTGAATTACCAGAACTTTTAGGTATGTCAGATAGAGTAATGGTAATGTGTGAAGGAAAGCTTGCAGGCATTGTAGAAGGTAAAACTGCCACAGAAGAAGTTATAATGTCACTTGCTACAAAGTATATGCAATAATTTTAGGAGGATATATATGGAAAAAGCTAATAATAAAGTTAAAGATAATAAGAAAAAAATCTATGGATTTTTAAAACAAAATGCTATATATATAGTTTTATTGGTTCTAATATTGGCTATTGCAGTAACAGATTCAAACTTTATTTCTATAGATGTTTTTAAGAATATTCTTATTCAAAGTTCAACAAGAGTAATTATAGCTCTAGGAGCTGCATTTATAATCCTTACTGGGGGAGCAGATCTTTCAGCAGGACGTATGGTAGGTTTCTCAGCGGTTATATCAGCATCAATGCTTCAGTCTGCTGATTATCCAAACAGATTCTTTCCAGATCTAGGACAACTAAATATTGCTATACCAATTCTGATAGCAATTGCAATTGGTGCAGCAGTAGGTGCTCTAAATGGGTTTATAGTATCAAGATTTGAAGTTCCTGCATTTATAACAACCCTTGGTACAATGGTTATAATTTATGGAGCAAATTCCTTATACTTCGATCTTCCTCCTAACAATTCACAACCAATAGGCGGATTAAGAACAGATTTTTCAAATTTAGGAACAGGATCATTTTTAGGAGTTCCATATGTAGTAATAATAGCAGCCATAATAACTGGCATAATATATATAATTTTAAATAAGACAAAACTTGGTAAAGATATATATGCTATAGGTGGAAATAAAGAAGCTGCAATAGTTTCTGGGATAAACGTAAAACTTAGTACATTGAAATTATACATTATAGCGGGTACTTTATATGCTATAGCTGGAGTTCTTGAAGCCGCAAGAACAGGTGGAGCAACAAACAATTATGGTAATGGTTATGAACTTGATGCTATTGCAGCATGTGTTGTTGGAGGATGGTCAGTATCTGGTGGTGTTGGTACTGTACCTGGGGTTGTAGTAGGTGTTCTTATATTTACAGTAATTAATTATGGACTTACTTTTATTGGTGTTGGACCATATTGGCAACAAATAATTAAAGGTGTTATTATAGTTGCAGCTGTTGCAGTGGATATAAGAAAATACCTTAGAAAAAAATAAAAATCTAAGATAAATAACTATAAAAATTACAAGTACAATTTATTAAAGGATAATGAAAAAGCTATTACAATAATATTAAAGTTGTAATAGCTTTTTTAAAGTATAACTATTTATATTGTTTTTTAGATTATAGTGAGAATGTTTCAGGTTCGTCATTAAATGAATAAATTGTAGCTGTTCCTTTTGTAAAGTATAATACTGCAAAAATTCCATCATCAATATTATACATGGATTTTAGAGAAGGATGAGATTTAAGCGCAAGTTCTTTTACTTCACGTCTATCATCATGTTTAACTTCCCCAGTAACACGAATCCATTGTCCTTTATTCATACTACTAATTTCAACTTTAGGATTAGCTAACATTTGCTTAAAACATTCCTTTGTATTATTTGTAACAATGTATAGTTTGTCTTCATATTCAAAAGTAGCACCAAATGGTCTTACTCTTGGTTGATCACCTTCAGTAGTGGCTAAGTAAAAAGTACCACTTTCTTTTAAGAATTGTAATGCCTTTTTCATAATTATTGCTCCTCTCCCATATCTATGTTAAAATTTATTACGTAATAATAATATCATGTACAAATTAAATAACAAGTACGTTTTTAGAGTTAGGTAAGTATCTTTAAGATACTAATGAGGAGGATATTGTGGAGAATAGTAATAGTCTTTTTGGAAAATGCCCATATTTTACAGCACAAAAAGTTTTTTCAGGGAAATGGTCAATTTTAATTATGTATCATTTAAATGAAGGAACTTTACGATATGGAGAGTTACAAAGAAAAATGGGAGACATTACACAGGCAACATTAACAAAACAATTGAGGATGTTAGAAGAGTTTGGGCTGGTTAGTAGATATGTTTATTCTGAAATTCCACCAAAAGTGGAATATTCACTAACTGATTTGGGAAAAGCATTTAATCCAGTATTAGAGCAGTTTAGAATTTGGGGAGATCAATATATTGAATCACTTAAAAATAAATAGAGAGTGACAAGAGAAAATTAATAGTGAATATAAGTATGTGGGAGGAATTAATATGGCAAATGTTTATTTTAAATCAATTGATTCTTATTCAAAAACTAAAGAGATAAATGATGCAGCTAAAGAATTACTTGAAATTATTGAAGAAAAGGAAGGTGTTACTCTTAATGAGTTTATACCACTAAAGGTTCATTTAGGTGAAAAAGGCAATAATACATTTATTCAACCCAAAAATTTTGATGGAATAATAGACTATTTAAAAGAAAAAGAAATTGATACAGCTTTTATTGAAACTAATGTGCTTTATAAAGGACAAAGAAATACAATAGAAAATCATCTAAGAGTAGCTAAAGAACATGATTTTACAAGAATTCCTGTAATCATAGCTGATGGTGAAATGGGAGAGGATTATGAAGAGATTGAAATAAATAAAAAACACTTTGATTATTGTAAAATTGCAAAAGCAGTAGCTAAAGTAGATCAAATAATTGTTTTGAGCCATTTTAAGGGGCATGCTTTAGCAGGTTTTGGTGGAGCAATAAAGCAACTTGCTATGGGATGTGCATCAAAAGGTGGAAAGCTAGCACAACATGCAAATTCAATACCTAAAATAAGTAGCTTGAAATGCAAGGGATGTAAAGCTTGTGTTAATAAATGTCCAGAAATGGCTATCTCTATGGATAAGAAAGCTAAAATTGATAAAAATAAATGTGTTGGTTGTGCTTCGTGTATGGCAACATGCCAATTTGGAGCTATATCAAATAGTTGGCTTGCTTCACTTACAAAATCTTTTAATGAAAGATTAGCAGAATATGCATATGCAGCAGCTAAAGGCAAACAGAACATATATATTACTTTTGCATTTAATATAACTAAAAATTGTGATTGTGAGGGACACCCAATGAAACCTATAGCTAAAGATATAGGCATTTTTGCATCTATAGATCCAGTAGCTATAGATCAAGCCAGTCTTGATGTCCTTGATAAAAATGAAGGAAAAACTGTTTTTAAAAGAGGAAGAAATACTCTAGAGTATGCTTCAAGTATTGGACTTGGAAGCAGAGAATATGAATTGATTGAATTATAGGCTGGAGCATGATGGGTGGCTATATATAGGCATAATGCATTAAATCATATTCATAAAAATAAGAAAGCTTAAGAAATTTATAGTATAATAATTTCTTAAGCTTTCTTGTTTTTAATTATGATTTCAACAAAAAAACCAAATAACAATCAAAAAAGTACAAGGAAATTATTGACATAGTATGAATATATATTTATAATAAGAAAGTACAACGTTTACATGAGACGATGTGCAAAAAAAAAGTTTAACTTAAAAGAAGTGAAAAAATCTATAAGTTAAAAGTATAAAAAAAGGGGGATAAAAAATGTTTAAATCAAAATTAAAACGTATATCTTTTGTAGTTGCATGTACAGTTGCTTTAGCTGTGTCAGGAGTAATACTACAACCTTCTGAGAAGGCATTTGCAAAAGGTGATGCTACTGGAGCTACAGCAAGTATATCTGATATTTTAAAGAATCAGCAACAAGATGGTGGATGGATAAAATATTATGATGAAAAAAGTGGAGAATGGGGAAAATCAACTATTGATAACAAAGCTACTTACACAGAAATAAGAAGGTTAGCATCTGAATATACAAAAACAAAAAATAGTACATACTCTGTTGCAGCTACTAAAGGAATTAATTTCTTGTTAAATATGCAATATAGCAATGGTGGATGGCCTCAAGTTTATAAAAGTTCAGGTTATCATTCACATATTACATACAATGATGATGCAATGATTAATGTAATGATTCTTTTGGATGAAGTTTCAAATAAAAAAGGTGATTTTTCATTTGTAGATAGCACTTTAGTTAGTAAATGTAAAAGTGCAGTTACAAAAGGGGTTGATTGTATATTAAAGACTCAATATAAAGATAAGAATGGGAAATTAACAATTTGGGGACAACAACATGATGAAGTAACTTTACAACCATCAGGGGCAAGAGCATATGAACTTCCTTCTCTTTGTACTACTGAAAGTGTTGGTATTGTGAATTTCTTGAAAACTAGAACTTCTACTTCTCAAATAGCTGCTTCTATAAAAGCTGCTGAAGATTGGTTTAAAACATATAAAATTACTGGAATAAAAATAGTTAAAGCAAATGGAGATGTTACTGTTGTAAATGATCCAAGTGTAACTGCACCTATTTGGGCTCGTTTTTATGAACTTGAAACAAACAAACCTATATTTGTAGGTCGTGATGGAATAAAGAAGTACAAGCTTGCTGATATTGAAAAGGAAAGAAGAACAGGCTATTCTTGGTATAACAATAAGCCTACAAGTCTATTGAAGTAATAAAATTATAATATTTAAGAAGAACTTATGCTGGAAATAGTGTAAGTTCTTTATTTTTTATAAAAATAGGAGAAAATTTAATTAGGGAAGGCATATTTTTTAGGAGTATTTTAAAAAATGTGTGCATAAGTATATTATAGTTTAAATTTATACATACAATTATTTAGAAAGACAAGTATATAAAATATGTTTAAATAATAGAACATATGTTAAATTGGAGGGATTATGTGGAGATTAGTTATTGCTGATGACGAAAATAAAATTAGGAAGGGGATTAAGAAACTTTTAGAATGGCATGAATTTAATATTGATATAGTTGGGGAGGCTGAAGATGGCGAAATTGCATTAAAGGTAGTTAAAGAAAAGGCACCTGATATTGTTTTACTAGATATAAATATGCCATTTTTAAATGGATTAAACCTTCTAGAGAAGTTAAGCAGTATTAATTTTAAGGGAATTGTAATTATAATAAGTGGATATGATGATTTTTCCTACGCACAGAAGGCCTTACAGTTTAATGTTTTTGATTATGTTTTAAAGCCAGTAAATAGAAAGAATTTAGAAGAGATAATAGTAAAAGCAGTTAATAAACTTAATGAATTAAAAAAAGAAAACAATTATATAAATTGGATGAAGAAACAGTTGGATGAAAATAATCATTTGTTGAAAAAGAATATGTTAAGGGAATGGTTAAATAATAGAATAAATGATGAAGAACTGTTAAGGGAGTTGAAGTATTTTAATATTAATTTTGGAGAAAATATAGGAATTATAGTAGTAAAAATTGTGAAGAAATTAAATATCAACATTATAGAGAAAAAATGGGATTCAGAACTATTGGAATTTGCAATTTCTAATTTATTAGGGGAAAAGTTTAGAGACTTAAATATGAAATTTATTTTTGAGGATGAAAAGAAAAATGTTGTTTTGGTTGGGAAAATAGATAGTATAGAAAAATGGATTACTATAGAAAAAAAATTAGAGACAGAGATATCTGAGTATTTAAAGTGTAATGTGATAATTGAGCAAGGAAATGTATCAGGTGGTGTTTTAAAAGTAAAAGATATTTATTCGAATATAGTTAATAATGTAAATGAGAAAAAGAAATATAATCCAATTGTTTTGTTTGCTATTAAATATATGGAAGAAAATTATTATTTAAACCATCTAAATATAAATGAAATTTCAGATAAATTAGAAGTCACATCTTCATATTTAAGTAAATTGTTAAAGAAAGAAACAGGATTATCATTTATTGATTACTTAACAAAAATAAGAATAAAGAAAGCTATGTATATTATGGAAGATCCTACAATTAAAATTTATGATGTTGCTGAATTAATTGGATATAGCAATCAACATTATTTTTGTAAGGCGTTTAAAAAAGTTTTAGGGATTTCACCAACTGAATATAAAAGGGGAAAATTGAATGAGAAGTAAAAGGAAAATAACTTTTTTAATTTTAATTATTATCATTTTAACTTTAATAATATTTTTAGGAGAATTTATATATAGGACAAGCTTACAAAAGAAGGATTTATTTATAATTGGAATGTCTCAAGCTAATCTTTATGAACCTTGGCGAGTATGCATGAATAAAGAAATAGAAGAAGAAGTTAAAAAGCATAAAAATATTAAAGTAATATTTAGAGATGCTGATGGAGATGTGCAAAGACAAAAAAAAGATATAGATGATTTAATTGATTTCGGCGCAGATTTATTGATAGTATCTACAAATGATTCAAAAGAGTTAGAAGAAACAGTAAAAAAAGCATACCAATCTATACCTGTTATAATGTTAGACAGATCAGTTAGCCAAAGTGATTATACATTATATATAGGAACTGATGTTAAATCAATTGGGGTTCAAGCTGGATTGTTAGCAAAAGATTTAACAGGTGATAAAAAATGTAATGTAGTAGAAGTACAAGGAGTATTAAATTCAAGTGTAGATAATGAGATAACGAAAGGATTTAAAGATTCTATAAGTAAATATAAGAATATTAATATAGATAGAACTATTGTGGGAAATTGGCAAAAGAATGAGACTCAAGATAAGTTGGAATCAATATTAAAGGATGATAAAGACATTAATATGATTTTTGCTCATAGTGATTATATGTCAATTGGGGCTTATTATGCTAAGTTAAATACTAAATCGAAAGATGTTAAGATAATTGGAGTTGATGGACTTGAAGGAAGTGAAGGAGGAATAGAATTAGTTGAAAAAGGTATACTAGATGGAACTTTCACTTGTAAAACAGGAGGTAAAGAAGCAGTGGAGTATGCTATTAGAATATTGAATAAAGAAAAGGACCTTCCTAAGAAAGTATTGTTTGATAGTAAGAAAATTACAAGAGAAACTTTAGAAAATTAACATAATTCTGAAAAGTATACAAAAGTACTGAATATTGCAAATACAACTTAAAGTTATGGATATATAATGAATTTATGAAAACGAAAACATAAAAGGGAGAGGAATTTATTATGAAATTAAAAAAAGTTAGTGCTTTATTAGTAGGGACAATTTTTTGTATAGGTATGTTTACAGGATGTGGAAATAAAACTATAGGAGGAGACAAAGGTAGTGCATCAGGCAAAAAGGTAATTGGATTTGCCCAAGTTGGAGCAGAAAGTGGATGGAGAACAGCTGAAACTGATTCTATAAAATCAATTCCTACATTAGATTCTAATTTTGATTTACAGTTTTCAGATGGCCAACAAAAACAGGAGAATCAGATAAAAGCTATAAGGTCATTTATTGCACAAAAAGTTGATCTGATTGCATTGGACCCAGTAGTTGAAACTGGATGGGATACGGTTCTTAAGGAAGCTAAGGATGCAAAAATTCCCGTAGTAATTGTTGATAGAAAGGCAACAGTATCTGATGATTCACTTTATAAATGTTTCTTAGGTTCAGATATGGAAGAAGAAGGGAAGAAAGCTGCCCAAATATTAATAGATCAATTTGGTAAGGATGCAAAGCTTAATATAGCAGAACTTCAAGGAACTGTTGGTTCAACAGCAATGGTTGGAAGGCAAAAAGGATTTAATGATACTATAAAAGATTGTCCTAATTATAAAATAATAAAATCTCAAACAGGTGATTTTACTCGTGCAAAAGGTAAGGAAGTTATGGAAGCATTTCTAAAATCAGATGGAAATAACATAAATGTATTATGGTCGCACAATGATGATATGGCAATTGGAGCTATTCAGGCTATAGAGGAATATGGTAAAAAGCCAGGTAAAGATATATTTATAGTTTCAGTTGATGGAGTTAAAGATTATTTTCAATTAATGGTGGATGGTAAGGCTAATGCAGATGTTGAATGTAATCCATTACTTGGGCCACAATTATTAGAAGTTTCTAAGGATATATTAGATGGGAAAGATGTTGAAAAAAATATAAAATCTAAGGAAAGTCAATTTTTACAAAAGGATGCAGAAAAAGAATTACCTAATAGAAAGTACTAAACAAATTTAGAGGTAAAATTTAAGTTTTAGTATATGTTCTTAGACATATTGAAGAAACGGCAGGGCAGAAACTAATCTATTATATAATTGTCCTGTTTTTCTTTTATATGTATTAAATTTAAGAAAAGCAAGGGAGAGATATAAATGGATGATTCTAATATAGTTTTAGAAATGAAAAATATTAGTAAAATTTTTCCTGGTGTTAAAGCTCTTTCAAATGTTGATTTTACTCTTAGAAAGGGTGAAATTCATACGCTTATGGGAGAAAATGGAGCAGGAAAATCAACACTGATAAAGGTACTTACAGGCGTTTATGAAATAGATGAGGGGACAATTATACTAAGAGGGCAAAAAATAAAGATTTCATCTACTCAGGAAGCTCAAAATTATGGTATTAGTACTGTTTATCAGGAAGTTAACCTATGTTCTAATTTAACAGTTGCTGAAAATATATATATTGGACGTGAACCTAAGAAAAGTGGAAGAATAGATTGGAAGAGAATGAATAGAGATGCAGAAAAGTTACTAGAAGAAAGATTAAATTTAAAGATAGATGTAAAAAAAGCATTAAATAATTATTCAGTTGCAGTACAACAGATGGTGGCTATTGCTCGTGCCATAGATATTTCTAAAGGAATATTAATTCTTGATGAACCAACATCAAGCTTGGATGATAATGAAGTAAAACAACTGTTTAAAGTTATGAAAAAATTTAGAGAAGAAGGAATGTCAATAATATTTGTTACTCATTTTTTAGATCAAGTATATGAAGTTTCGGATAAACTTACTGTACTTAGAAATGGTGAGTTAGTAGGAACATATGATGCAAATAAGCTTTCTAGAATTGAATTAGTTTCTAAGATGATAGGTAAAGACTATAGTGAAATAGAAAAAAATACTAGGGCTAAGAAGAGTACTGAAAATGTAAAGAGAGATGGTTTAATAACAACAAAGAGTTTTGGTAGGGCTGGAACCATTAATCCATTTGATATAGAAATTAGAAAAGGTGAGGTTCTCGGTTTTGCAGGGCTTCTTGGATCAGGAAGAAGTGAATGTGCAAAAACCATATTTGGAATCGATAAATCAACTAGTGGAAATATAACTATAAGTGGGAAAACATACTCATATATTTATCCTCAAAAAGCTATTGAAGAGGGGTTAGGATTTTGTCCAGAAGATAGAAAAATAGAAGGAATAGTTGGAGATTTAACCATTAGAGAGAATATAATACTAGCTTTACAAGCAAATAAAGGGATATTTAAATATCTGCCAATAAAGAAACAGCAAGAAATTTCACAAAAATACATTGATTTACTTAGAATTAAAACTCCAAGTATGGAACAAAAAATTAGTAATTTAAGTGGAGGTAATCAACAAAAAGTAATTTTAGCTAGATGGCTTGCAACAAATCCAAAGCTGTTGATTTTAGACGAACCAACAAGAGGAATAGATATTGGTGCAAAAGGAGAAATAACAGAACTTATATTAAAACTTGCAAAGCAAGGAATGACAATTCTATTTATTTCATCTGAGCTTTCAGAAGTTGTAAAATGTTGTGATAGGGTAATAGTGCTTAGAGATAGAAATGTTATTGGAGAATTATATGGAGATGATATAGAAGAAGAAATTATTATGAAAACTATAGCAGGAGGTGCCGTATAATATGAATGATAAAAAAGAAAATGTTTTTTTAAGGATTTATAATACAAAAATATTTTGGCCATTGGCAAGTTTAATTCTATTGATATTATTTAATTTCATTATGACACCTGGTTTTTTAAGTATAACTATGAAAGATGGACATTTATTTGGAAATACTATTGATATATTAAATCGTGCAGCACCTCTTATTCTTATTTCAATAGGAATGACTTTGGTTATTGCAACCCAAGGAATTGATATCTCAGTTGGATCTATAATAGCAATAAGTGCAGCTTTATCAGCAACAGTAATTGTTGATGGGGGGGCAGTTCCTTTAGCTATAGTTGTAGGTATAGTTAGCGGAATTATATGTGGAATGTGGAATGGATTCATAGTTTCATATATAGGGGTTCAACCAATGGTTGCAACTTTGATTTTATATATAGTAGGCAGAGGAATTGCTCAGCTTATTACTGGAGGACAAATACTTACTTTTACTAACGAGAAATTTATTTTTATAGGAACTGGATATGTATTGCTTCCAGTAGCTATATTTATTGCACTTATAGTTTCATTAGTTATGTATTTATTAATAAGGAAAACTGCTTTAGGATTGTTTATAGAATCTATAGGTGTAAATAGTAATTCATCAAGATTTGCAGGAATCCAATCTAAAAGAGTTGTATTTTCACTTTATGTTTTATGTGGTTTACTTGCAGGAATAGCTGGGATAATTTTATGTTCAAATATTAAAAGTGCAGATGCTAATAATGTAGGATTATGGTTAGAGCTTGATGCTATACTTGCAACAGTTATAGGAGGAACTTCTATGGCTGGAGGAAGATTCTATCTTGGAGGTACCGTGATAGGGGCGTTATTCATTCAAACATTAACAACAACAATTTATAGTTTGGGTGTAGCACCAGAAATTACATTAGTTGTTAAAGCAATTGTTGTTATTGCAGTATGTATAATTCAATCTTCAGAATTTAGAAAAATGCTTAATTTAAAGAAAAATACTAAGATTAAACAAAAAAAGGATGAGGTGATTAATGCATGAATAAATCAATAGTAAGGAAAAAAAAGCTGAAAATAAATAAGGACTATATTGGAATTTATGCTACAGTAGGCTTGTTTATTGGATTATTTTTAATAGGGTCTGCTTTATATAGAGGATTTCTATCACCTCAAGTATTTTTAAATTTATTTATTGATAATGCATATTTAATAGTGGTTGCAATAGGTGAAGCTGTAGCTATAATAACTGGAGGTATAGATCTTTCGGTAGGTGCTATGATAGCTTTTGTAAGTATGATTACAGCAGATTTATTAAAAAATGGAGTGAATCCATATTTGGTAATAGTAGTGGTTCTTATAGTTGGAATTGTTTTTGGAGCAGTTCAAGGCGTTTTAATTCAGAAATTTAAATTACATCCTTGGATAGTAACACTTGCAGGTATGTTTTTTGCA
The DNA here is from genome assembly GCF_031626875.1 of Clostridium sp. SHJSY1. NCBI lineage: Bacteria > Bacillati > Bacillota > Clostridia > Eubacteriales > Clostridiaceae > Clostridium > Clostridium sp. SHJSY1. The sequence goes on along the minus strand of NZ_JANDMF010000001.1, from coordinate 218,983 downwards.
AGAGGGGCAAGCTATATTATAAGTATAGATACAATCACAATCGATAATCCTGTGTTTGTTAGTATATCATCAACTAGAATTTCAATATTGCCAGGTGCATTTATATCTATAAATGTAATTGTAAGTTTGGTGGTTGTAGCAGCTGCTGCATATATGTTAAAGTTCACAAGGGTTGGAAGAACAATATATGCAATTGGTGGAAATGAGAATTCAGCAAAGCTAATGGGATTACCAGTAGAGAGAACAAAAATATTTGTTTACACATTTTCTAGTTTTTGCTCATCATTAGGTGGATTATTATTTACAATATATACACTTTCAGGTTATGGACTTCATTGTAATGGAATGGAAATGGATGCTATAGCAGCATGTGTAATAGGTGGAATATTATTGACTGGAGGGTATGGATTTATTATTGGACCACTTTTTGGTGTATTAACAACAGGAATTATTCAAAATCTTATAATGTTTGATGGAACATTAAATTCATGGTGGACAAAGATTGCTGTAGGAATGTTGTTATTAGTATTCATTGTACTACAAAGAGTAATTGTAATAAGAGAGGAAAAAAGTAAAAATACTGCAACTTAATAGATATACTTTAATAAATAACTATCAGAGTTAGGATATACATTTGTGGAATTTTTAATAACACAAACAAGTGTATATTCTATTTTGCATTTTTACTTTGAAGAGTTACTGACTATATGCATTGGGGGGAGTATGGTGAATAGGATAAAGACATATTTTATGAATAAAGGTATAGGAGAAAAGCTTATATTTTATTTCTTTGCAGTGATTTTACTTGTTACAGTAACAATAACTACTTTAGGAAATCTACTTTATAAAAAATCAATTAACATTTCACAAAATGAAAACACAAATCAAATAATTAAGCAAATTAATAATAATGTTGAAGCTTATATAAATAATGTGGAAAACATAATTAACTATATGTCTATAGATTCTAGAATATTAAAGTTTTTTAATGAGAATAAGCTAGAGAATGATGATATGGAGGACGAGGCTTATAAATCAATATATAACTATACAAAATTCAACCCAAAGATAGCAGGAATAATGATAGTAAACAAAAGTGGAGGATATATAAGTGATGTAATGAATAAGGTTTCTCGAGATTCATTAATCACTGAAGAATGGTATAGAAAAGCATGCAATGAACCTCAAGTAATACACTTATTTACTAAGCCAGTAGGAAGAAATATCGATAATATTTTTCGGTATTCAGCTGATGATATTTTCTCAATATCTAGGGCTATAGTTAATCCTAGTACTGATGAAATAAAAGGTGTAATTCTTATTGATATTAAATTAGATACCATTAAAAATATTATTGAAAATGCAAAGCCAGGAACAGCAGGATTTGCTTATATTAAAGATAGTGATGAAAATATAGTGTATACTCCTGTTAATAAAATAGTATACCGAATTAATAATAATTGGCTTAAGAAGAATGACAATGAAATAATAATAAAAGAGATAAATGGAGAAAAATATCAACTAACTAAGGTTACATCAAATTATACAAATTGGGATGTTATTGGGGTGTTTCCGGAGAGTGAAAGTTTAAGAGCTATTAAAAGAATAAAGTATTATTCTATATTTGTTGGTATTACAGCACTGATAATAGCAGAGATATTAGTAGTTATTTTTACAAAATCTATTGTAAAACCAATTTATAAGCTTAAGAAACTTATGAAAAAAGCCCAACAAGGGGAGTTAACAGTTTCATTTAATACAAAATATAATGATGAAATTGGGGAACTTGGTAGTTCATTTAATAATATGGTTAAGGAAATTGATAATCTTATAAACTTAGTTCAAATAGAAGAAAAAAGTAAAAGAATTGCAGAAATGAATGTTTTGCAGGCTCAAATTAAGCCTCATTTTATGTATAATACATTAGATACAATAAGATGGATGGCAGAAGAAAATAATGAAGAAGAAATAGTTGAGATAATAGAGGCTTTTACTAAGCTACTTAGAATAAGTTTAAGTAAAGGTAAGGAGATAATAAGTGTTGAAGAAGAGTTGAATCATGTACAAAGTTATTTAACTATACAGAAAATAAGATATGAAGATAAGTTAGACTATGAAATTAATTTTGAGTATAATATATTAAAGTACAAATTAATAAAATTAATTTTACAGCCATTAGTAGAAAATGCAATTTATCATGGAATTAAAGAAAAAAGAGGTAATGGTAAGATTAAAATAATAGGTAAAAAGGAAGAAAATTTACTGTGCTTTTTTGTAATGGATAATGGGAAAGGAATAGATAAAGAATTATTAAATAAAATAAATAAAATGCTTATAAATAGTGAAAAAGGAACTGAACTTGGATATGGGATTTTTAATGTAAATGAGAGGATAAGGCTTGCATATGGTAAAGAATATGGTTTGACATATAAAAGTACTTATGGTGAAGGAACAGTTGTAGAATTAAGGCATCCAATAATAGAATAAGGAGATAAATAAAAAAGATGATTCCTGCTTGGAAAACATCTTTTTTATTTATATATAAATTTTCTAATAAAAGGGCATTAAATACTATTTTGCATCCAAAGAAGGAGTAGCATGGTTTTTTGATTTAGGAAGCCAGAATTTTTCTATTTCTTCCAAAGATTTATTCTTTGTTTCTGGAACCTTAGTAGTAACTATAATAAAGCATAATACATTTATTCCACAGAACATCCAGAAAGTATAAGCTCCTCCAATACCATTTAGAAGCATTGGTGTAAATTGACCGATAGCCCAATTGGCACCCCATAAGAATATAGTTGCTATGCCTGTTGCACGCGCTCTTAAATGATTAGGGAATATTTCAGGAATCATAATCCAAGGAATAGGCCCCATTGAAATACAGAAAGAAACAACAAAGCAAATGATAAATAATAAAATTAAATATCCATTAGTAATGTTAAAATAGAAAGAAGTTCCAATTAACAACATAAAAATTGCCATAAGAGCTGAACCTATTTCCATTAATTTTTTACGTCCAAGTTTATCAATTAAGAACATAGCTAAGATAGTTGCAAATATTTCAACTACACCTATAATGCTTGTAGCAAGGAAACTAGAATTGCTCTTAAATCCAATCATTTGGAATATTTCAGGTCCATAGTAAGTAATGGAATTCATTCCAATAGCTTGATTAAATATTGCTAGGAAAATACCTATATAAAGAGCACTACGAAGTCCCGGTTGGAAAAGTTGTTTTAGTGATGCATCTTTTTCAGAATCAAGAGATTTAGAAATAGAATCAAGTTCTTCCTTTGCAATTTGTGGACCATTAATTTTAGTTAAAACAGCAGAAGCTTTTTCTACATTACCAGACTTAACTAAGAAACGTGGGCTTTCTGGTACGAAGAATAAAGTTAATAAAAATACAACAGCTGGAACAGTACCACATGCTAACATATATCTCCAACCTGTAGAAACTCTCCAAGAATCTCCACCCATGTTTACGATTCCAAGATTAACAAAATAAGTTATTGAAATACCGAATATGGTGAATAATTGATAAAGTGAAGATAACCTACCACGAATAGATGGAGGTGCACATTCAGTAATATAAGTTACTGATAAAGCTGATGCCATTCCTATACCTAGTCCACCTATTATACGAGCAAATATTAAAACGAATACAGTGGCAGAAACAGCAGAAATAGCAGCAGAAATAGCAAATAATCCAGCCGCAATCATTAAAACTTTTCTTCTACCAATAGCATCACCTAAGAAACCAGAAAAACCAACTCCAATGACACCACCAACCATAATACTTGATATTACAAAACCCTCCATAGCAGGAGATAAATTATATAATTCTTTTAAGAAACCTATTGCACCTGATATTACTGCAGTATCGTAACCGTATAATAAACCACCAAGACCTGCAGCGCATGAAATTAAAATTATAAATAATAAAGAATGCTTATGTGAATCATTTTTCGTCATATGAAAAGTCCTCCTTAAATAACATTAGTTTATTAGTTTTTATAGAATATTCAAAATCTTGAAAGCGATTACTCTTAAATGGTAATATTTATCTGTATAATTGTCAATATTAAAATATTTTTTATACGTATAAATTGGGATAAAAAAGAAGCAAAAAACCCTTGCAATCTCCAGCGCAAGGGTTTCAAAAAAATTATTTTTTTTCACAGGTTGAACTTCTAACAACAATTTCTGGTTCATATAAAATAGAATCGTTAGTATCGAACTTATTATTATTGTTAATTAATTTTATTATTAAGTTGGCTGCATCTTTACCCATTTGTTCTTTTGGGTGAATTATAGTAGTTAAATTTGGATTCATAATTATTGAAAGATGAGAATCATCAAAACCTATAAGAGAAAGATTCTCAGGAACTTTTAAATTAAGTTTTTCAGCAATAGTTAACACCATAAATGCTATTTCATCATTATAGCAAAAGATTCCAGTAGGCCTTTTTTCAGATCTTAATGCATATTCTATTTTTTGTGGTAATGATGAAGTTATTTCTTCTGAAAGATAAGTTAAAATCTGTCCAGGGGTAGGAGGAATATTATTTTCCTGACATTCTGAAATAAATCCATTCATTCTGTTAATTCCTTGAGAATCATCAACTTTGAAAATACCCATTAAATTTTTGTGATTTAAAGATATTAGATGTTTTGTTGCAAGTTTTCCTCCTTTAAAGTCATCAACTCTAAGGCTTGGGGCATTTAGTCCAGGATAACAAGCATTTATCATTACAAAGGGTATATTTTTAGCTATTATATTATTTAAATAGCCAATATTTTGATTTTGATATGCACTTTTAGTCGGTTCTAGAATAAGCCCATCTATTTTGTGGGCCAACAAGTTCTTTAAGTTACTATTTTCAAACATAACGTTATTGTTTGTTGAAGATAGTAAAAGCGAGTAGAATTCAGCATAAAGGGTATCTTCAACACCTCTAATTATATCAGGGAAGATATAGTTAGATATATGAGTTGTAAGTACAGCTACGTTTTTTGTATTTGTAAGGTTAGCGCTATTTTCTGCCCAATCAGATAAATATATACCGCTTCCTTGTATTCTATATACATATTCTAAAGAAACAAGATCACCTATAGCTTTTCTTATAGTATGTCTGCTTACTTTGAACATTTCCATTAATTCTGATTCAGTTGGTATCTTTTCATGAGGCTTATATTTGCTAGTTTTAGCCCAATTTATAATGCTTTCTTCTACCTCTTCATATTTGTGTTTCATGATCTTCTCCTAAATATAATATTTTACATAAATTATATCAAAAATGAACTGATTTCACAACATTATGTAGAAAATTCATACGTATAACTTTTGAAATAGTTATTGACATTTATACGTATAAATACTATGCTTTTATTATGAAAGCGATTAACTTAAAAAAAGGATGGTTGGTAAAATGGCAAATAAGTATACAGTAGGAGTTGATTTTGGGTCTTTATCTGCAAGAGCAGTAGTAGTTAGATTAGAAGATGGTGAAGTTTTATCATCAGAAGTTATGGATTATCCTGATGCAGTTATAGATGAACATCTACCAGATACCAATATTAAATTAGGTAATGACTGGGCACTTCAGAATCCAAATGATTATTATAATTGTTTTGTTGAAACTGTTAAAAAGGCAGTTCAAGAGGCTTGTAAGACAATATCAAAAGATGACATCATAGGTGTATCTGTTGATTTCACATCTTGCACTGTTCTTCCTGTTAAGGCAGATGGAACTCCATTAATGAATCTTGATAGATGGCACGATAATCCTCATGCATGGGTAAAACTTTGGAAACATCACGCTGCACAAGGACAAGCTGATAGATTAAATGCTATTGCAAGAGAACGCAATGAAGCTTGGCTAAAGTATTATGGAGGAAAGATTTCATCTGAATGGGTATTCCCAAAACTAATGCAAATCGCTGAAGAAGCACCAGAAGTTTATAAAGAGATGGATAGATTTATAGAAGCTACAGATTGGATTACATGGCAATTAACTGGAGTAGAAATGCGTAATGCAACAACTGCTGGATACAAAGCTATTTGGAATGCAGAAACAGGATTTCCAAGCAAGGAATTTTTTAAAGCTTTAAATCCATTGATGGAAAACGTTATAGAAGAGAAAATTGGAATGAAATTTTATCCAGTAGGAACAAAGGCAGGCAATCTTTTATCAAAGGTAGCAGATGCAACAGGGTTAAATACAGGCATTCCAGTAGCTGTTGGTAATGTAGATGCTCATGTATCAGTGGCACCAACAGGAGTTATTGAAGCAGGAACAATGTTAAATATTATGGGAACTTCAACCTGTGATATTACACTTGGAAATAAAGAAGTTCCAGTTCCAGGTATATGTGGAGTAGTAAAAGATGGGGCAGTACCAGGGTATTATGCTTATGAGTCAGGACAAAATGCTGTTGGAGATATATTTGCTTGGTTTGTTAAAAATCAAGTTCCAGAAAGATATTTTAAAGAAGCAGATGAAAGAAATATGAATATTCATCAATTACTAGAAGAGAAAGCCAAGAAATTAAAGATTGGTGAAAGTGGACTATTAGCTCTTGATTGGTGGAATGGAAATAGATCAATTCTTGTAGATACAGACCTTACAGGACTAATCTTTGGTATGAATCTTGAAACAAAGCCAGAAGAAATCTACAGAGCATTAATAGAAGCTACAGCTTTTGGTAAGAGATTAATTATAGATAATTTTGAAGAAAATGATATTAAGATTGACAAGCTTATTGTTTGTGGAGGATTACCTCATAAAAATCAAATGTTAAATCAAATATATGCTGATATAACAGGAAAAGAAATATTTATAGCCGAACATCTTCAAGCTCCTGCAATAGGTGCTGCTATGTTTGCAGCAGTTGCAGCTGGAAAAGAACTTGGTGGTTTTGATTCTATTGAAGAAGCATCTAAAAAAATGACAAGACTTAGAGAAGAGTCTATAAAGCCTGTTCCTGAAAATGTAAAGAGATATGAAGCTATTTATAGAGAGTATGTAAAATTACATGACTATTTTGGACGTGGAGAAAATGATGTAATGAAGCATCTTAAGAAGATTAAGGAGAATGCTGCAAAGAGAGGTTAAAGTTTATGTTAGAAAGATTAAAGGAAGAAGTATTAGAAGCTAATTTATTACTTCCTAAATATAGATTAATAACATTCACATGGGGAAATGTAAGTGGAATCGATAGAGAGAAAGGGCTTGTAGTCATTAAACCAAGTGGTGTTGAATATTCAGAAATGAAAGCTAGTGATATGGTTGTGGTAGATTTAGATGGAAAGATAGTTGAAGGAAATTTAAATCCATCAAGTGATACAGCAACACATTTAGTATTATATAAAGCTTTTCCCAATATAAAGGGAATTGTACACACACATTCACCTTGGGCAGTTTCATTTGCTCAGGCAGGAATGGTAATTCCAGCAGCAGGAACTACACAGGGAGACTATTTTTATGGAGATGTACCTGTAACACGCCAAATGACAGCTGGAGAAATTGAAGGTGAATATGAAAAAGAAACAGGTAATGTTATAGTTGAAACTTTTAAAAATAGTAATATAAATCCTGATTATATGCCAGGCGTTTTAGTAAATGATCATGGACCATTTACTTGGGGAACAAATCCAGAAAATGCTGTTCACAATTCAGTTGTATTAGAAGAGGTAGCAAAGATGACATATCATTCATTGCAGCTAAATCCAGAAAATATTAGGATGAACAAATCGTTATTAGATAAACACTTTTTCCGTAAGCATGGAGAAAGTGCATATTATGGACAAAATACAAGTAAAAAGGAGAGATAAGTTATGTTAAAAAATAATAAAATGGAATTTTGGTTTGTTGTAGGGAGTCAGCACTTATATGGTGAAGAAGCTTTAGCTGAAGTTAGAAAAGACTCACAAGAAATTGTAGATGAATTAAATAAGAGTGCAAATTTGCCTTATGAAATAGTATTTAAATCTTTAGCAACATCCTCTGATGAAATAAAAAAGATAATGAAAGAAGTTAACTATAGAGATGAAGTGGCAGGAGTAATCACATGGATGCATACTTTTTCACCAGCAAAAATGTGGATTGCAGGAACTAAAATTTTACAAAAGCCATTATTACATCTAGCAACTCAATTTAATAAAAATATCCCTTGGAAACAAATAGACATGGATTATATGAATTTACATCAAAGTGCTCATGGTGATAGAGAATATGGATTTATTAATGCAAGACTTAATAAAAACAATAAGGTTGTTGTAGGTTATTGGAAAGATAAAAATATCCAAAAAGAAGTAGCTGATTGGATGAAGGTAGCATCAGGATATATAGCTAGCCAAGATATTAAAGTTGCTCGTTTTGGTGATAATATGCGTAATGTTGCAGTTACTGAAGGAGATAAAGTAGAAGCTCAAATTCAATTTGGATGGACTGTGGATTATTTTGCTATAGGTGATTTAGTAGCTGAAATGGATAAGGTTTCAGAAAATGAAATCAACAAGACATACAAAGAATTTGAAGAACTATATATTTTAGAACCTGGAGAAAATGATCCAGCATATTATGAAAAGCAAGTTAAAGAGCAAATAAAAATCGAAATAGCATTAAGGACTTTCTTAGATAGAGGAAATTATAATGCATTCTGTACAAACTTCGAAGATCTTTATGGAATGAAACAATTACCTGGATTAGCAGTTCAACGTTTAAATGCAGAAGGTTATGGATTTGCAGGTGAAGGAGATTGGAAAACTGCAGCTTTAGATAGAATGTTAAAGGTTATGACAAATAACACTAAAACTGGGTTCATGGAAGATTACACATATGAATTACAAAGTGGAAATGAAAAAGTATTAGGTGCTCATATGTTAGAAGTTGACCCTACATTTGCATCAGATAGACCAAAAGTTGTTGTTAAACCACTAGGAATAGGTGATAAAGAAGATCCAGCTCGTTTAATATTTAATGGATCAACAGGAAATGGTGTAGCTGTATCTATGTTAGATTTAGGTACTCATTATAGATTAATTATAAATGAATTAACTGCTGTAGAACCAGATGAAGACATGCCTAATTTACCAGTTGCAAAAATGGTATGGAAGCCAGAACCTAATTTCTTAGATGGAGTGAAAGCTTGGATATATGCAGGTGGTGGACATCATACAGTTGTATCTCTAGAGTTATCTGTTGAACAAATATATGATTGGAGCCGTATGGTAGGACTTGAAACTGTAATTATAGATAGAAATACAAAACTTAGAGATATTATAGAAAAAACAACAAAATAGATCTTTATATTTAGGAGGAGAAAAAATGAAGTTATTTATAGATACAGCTAATGTTGATGAAATAAAAGAAGCTAATGATATGGGAATAATTTGTGGAGTAACAACAAATCCTTCACTTATAGCAAAGGAAGGCAGAGACTTTAATGAAGTTATACAAGAGATTACATCTATAGTAGACGGGCCTATAAGTGGAGAAGTTATTGCTTTAGATGCAGAAGGAATGATTAAAGAAGGAAGAGAAATAGCTAAAATCCATAAAAATATGGTAGTAAAAATACCAATAACAGAAGAAGGATTAAAAGCTGTAAAAGTGTTATCTAAAGAAGGAATAAAGACAAATGTAACACTTATATTTTCAGCAGGTCAAGCTCTTCTTGCAGCAAAAGCAGGAGCTACCTTTGTAAGTCCTTTTCTTGGAAGATTAGATGATATATCTTCAGATTCAATGGAGTTAATAAATTCTATTGTTAATATTTTTGAGATTCATGGTATAGAAACAGAAATAATAGCTGCAAGTATAAGAAGTCCAAAACATGTAGTTGATGCTGCAGAAGCTGGGGCACATATAGGTACAATTCCATATAAAGTTTTAAAACAATTAGTTAAACATCCTCTTACTGATGCAGGAATAGAGAGATTTATGAAGGATTGGGAAGAAGCATTTAAATAAGAAATAAAGGAGGGTAGCTTTATGGAAAGAGATAAATTAGCTATAAATACAATAAGAATACTTTCAGCAGAAGCTATTGAAAAGGCAAAGTCTGGACATCCAGGCTTGCCTTTAGGTTGTGCAACAATGGCTTATACACTTTGGGGTAGACATCTAAAACATAATCCAGGAAATGCAGATTGGAGAGATAGAGATAGATTTGTACTTTCTGCAGGGCATGGTTCAATGCTTTTATATTCTTTACTTAATATATTTGGATATGATGTAAGTGAAGAGGACATTAAGAATTTTAGACAATATGGAAGTAAAACTCCTGGACATCCTGAATATAGGCATACTCATGGAATAGAAACAACTACAGGACCACTAGGACAAGGAATTTGTAATGCAGTTGGTATGGCTATAGGAGAAACCTATTTAGCAAAAAAATTTAATAGGGAAGATTATAAGATCGTAGATCATTATACTTATGCTATAGCTGGTGATGGATGTTTAATGGAAGGAATTTCAGGTGAAGCTAGCTCTTTAGCTGGAACTCTAGGACTAGGAAAATTAATAGTTTTATATGATTCAAACAATATATCTATAGAAGGTAATACAGATATTGCTTTCAGAGAAAATGTTGCTTTAAGATATGAAGCATATGGATGGCAAGTTATAAATGTAGATGATGGAAATGATATAAAGAAGATAGATTCAGCTATTGAGGCAGCTAAAAAGGAAGAAAATAAACCTTCAATAATAATTGTCAAAAACATAATAGGTTTTGGATGTCCTAGTAAACAAGGAACACCATCAGCACATGGGGAAGCTTTAGGAGAAGAAAATCTAAAACTTACAAAAGAAAACTTAAATTGGAATTATGAACCTTTTACTATTCCAAATGAGGTAAGGGCTTTTAGAGAAGAATTCAAAGTAAAAGCTGAAAAAGAAGAAATTAAATGGAAAAATTTATTTAAAGAATATGAAAAAGAATATCCAGCTTTAGCTAAAGAATGGGAACTTTGGTTTAGTGGAGTGGGAGAAGTTAATCTTTTAGAAGAAGATGAGTTCTGGAAATTTGATAAGCCAATGGCTACAAGACAATCCTCAGGGGTTATAATCAATAGACTTGCAAAACTTCTTCCTAACCTTATAGGCGGTTCTGCAGATTTAGCACCATCAAATAAAACATATATGGAAGGTAGAGGAGACTTTTCAGCAGAAAATAGAAAAGGATCTAATATGCATTTTGGTGTAAGAGAACATGCTATGGCTGCTATTGCTAATGGAATGTATTTACATGGAGGGCTTAAAGTATTTGTTGGTACATTCTTTGTATTTAGTGATTATATGAAGGGAGCAATGAGACTTTCAGCTTTAATGAAACTTCCAATTACTTATGTGTTAACTCATGACAGTATTGGAGTAGGAGAAGATGGACCAACTCATGAACCTATTGAACAATTAGCAGCACTTAGATCAATCCCTAATATGACTACATTTAGACCAGCTGATTCAAATGAAACTGCTGTAGCTTGGTACTGTGCGATAAATAGTAAAAAAGGACCAACTTCCTTAGTTCTTACAAGACAAACACTACCTTTATATGAGGGATCAGGTAAAAAAGCATTAAAGGGTGGATATATACTTAAAAATTCAAAAAATAAAGAAAATCCAGATATTATATTAATGGCTTCAGGTTCTGAAGTTGAACTTATTTTTAATGCTGCAAAAGAATTAGAAAAAGAAAATATAGATGCAAGAGTTGTTAGTATGCCTTCTTTTGAATTATTTGAAGAGCAAAGTGAAGAGTATAGGAATTCAGTATTACCTAAAAAGGTTAGGGCAAGAGTTGCTGTAGAAGCTGCATCACCTTTTGGGTGGCATAAATATGTAGGCCTTGATGGGGAAGTAATAGGAATGAAGACATTTGGAGCATCAGGAAAGGCAGAAGTTTTATTTAAAGAATTTGGATTTACTATAGAAAATGTAGTAGAAAAAGCTAAGAAAGTTTTAGAAAATTTAAAATAAAGGTGGGAGAAATGTGATTGAAAAAGAAATTTGTGGACAATCTAAAGAAAAGCCTGTGTATAAGTACACTATAAATAATAAAAATGGCATGAAATTTTCATGCATTTCTCATGGAGCTACTTTAACAGAAATTTATGCTTTAGATAAAAATAATAATCCAGTTAATGTATTGCTAGGATTTGATAATTTAGATTACTATTTAAAAGATACAAAAATATTTTCAGCAGCAGCTATAGGGCGTGTGGCTGGACGTATAGAAAAAGGTGAATTTGAGATTAAAGGGAAAAGGTATAAGGTAGAACCAAATGAAGGAGAAAATCTTCTTCATGGAGGTACTCATGGCTTTAATTCATTTAATTGGGAAAGTGAGATTTCTGAAAGTAATAATAGTGTAACCTTTTATAAAATTATTAAAGAAGAGCATGATGGGTTTCCTGGTAATATGAAAGTTAAAATCACCTATTCTTTAAATGATAATAATGATTTAAATATTGATTTTGAGGCAGTTTCAGATAAGGATACGTTATTTAATCCAACTATACATTCTTATTTCAATTTAAGTGGTAATTTTGATAATTTACTAAGAAATCATACCTTAAAAATTAATTCAGACTATGTTGGAGAACTTAGAACTGATAATATACCTACAGGAAATCTTAAAAATGTTAAGGAAACACCTTTTGATTTTAGAAAGCCAAAGGATTTAATGAAGGTAATAGAGAGTTTTAAAAAGGAATTAAAATTAGATGGAATAGATCATCCATTTAAAGTTAATAGTAAAAATATTACTACTTTAACTAGTGAAGATACAGGAATAAGATTAGATATTGAATCAGAACGAAATGCATTAATTGTTTATACTTTAAACTATGATTATGATAATTTCAAAATGAATGGTAAGAGTATAGAAAAACATATGGCAGTTGCATTAGAGCCTCAAACTTTACCAGATGCAATTAATCATGAAGGTTTTGGGGACATTGTACTAAAGGCTGATAAAAATAAACATTATAATATAAAATATCATTTTGGATTAGCTTAAAGTTAATTAGGAATTTATGCACCAATCATTGTGGGATTGGTGCATTTTTAATTTATGATTCCATAAAATATACATAACTATAAATATTGGTGGCTTTTATTTTTCTCTAATAGAATTTTAGATGGTGAGAATCCTTTTGTTTTTTTAAATAGCTTACTAAAGTAGTAAACGTCTTCAAAACCGCATCTATATGCAGCCTCTTGAACAGAAAATTCACCACTCAACAAAATATTTTCAGCATTATTAATTTTCATTCGATTAATATATTCTTTAACAGATAATCCCATGTACCTCTTAAAAAGAGTGCCAAAATAGGCAGTGGTTAAACCAGCGGAAGATGCCAATTCTTTTACTTCTATTTGATTTTGCAAGTTTCTTAAAATATAGTTAATAGCTTTTTGAATACGTTTGTCTACATCAATAATGTTATCTTTATAATACAAATGTTTAAAATAATAATGAAGTATCATAAGAAGTAAAGCACGAGTTTTTAATTCGTAACCTTGGTTTTTTTTCAACCATTCAAATGTTAAATTATTATATAGAGAAAGCAATTCTTCTGGTTTACCAATATGTGATACTAGAGGAAATGGCAAAGCTACAGTATTACCTGTTAGATTATACAGTTGGAAATTTAGAGCATAACTTGACATCAAATTTTCATCATCAGTAAAGGCACTTCTACGGCTACCTGCTGGAATGCATATAAGATCACCTTCATTTAATTCATATTTTGCATTATTAATAGTATAGTAAGCTTTTCCTTTAAAGATATATGTCAAATCAATAAAATTTGTTATGTCATCTTCAATAATCCAACTAGGTGTGGAATGTCTATTAATGAAATATTCAATTTGTGGATTAATATCAGCATAATTCATATAAAAATATACTATCCTTTCGAAAATTGTACAAGTCATCTAATTTTTGACCATTGAGTTTATTATATTATAGCAATAAAATATTATCAATAACTTACAATTAAAGAAGGAGATTACAATATGAGGAAAAATAAGGAAACAAAGTCGTTGGCATTTTTAATTGGTACTACACTAGCATTTTCTATGAGTATTACAATGTCGGTCCCTTTTCAAGCAAAGGCAGTAAATTATGCAGCTCCAGTTATTGCTGATTGGAAAACAACATATCAGACTATGGATGGTGTAGGTTCTGCTTATGCATATACTGCTTCAAGTATGCTTCTACAGTTAGCTACAGCAGGTAAACAAGAAACAGTCAGCCATTTGCTTGACTTAGCATTTAGTGAAAAGAATGGAACTGGACATGATATTGTGCGAGTTATTATTGGTAATGGTGGTGTTACTGCTAGTGGGGCTTCACAAAGTAGTCCAGGATTTAATCCAAAGACAGGTTTCATGGCTGACATAAATAAACCTGGTTATGACATAGAAGGAAACCCAATTCCTGTGAATGGAACAGCTGGTTTGTATGGCTATAAGATGATGAAAGCATCAAATCGTTTCTATGATGGTCAAACTGATACAATTTGGCCAAATGAACCTGAACATCAATCTGGCACTATGGTTCCTGTAAAGGATTTCGCGTGGGATTATAATAATTGGGATAAGCCTATAGCAAATGATAATGGTGGTCCTGTAAATTGGATTAAAGAATCAGGAGATAAACCTGTAGTAATTAAGAGCAGTTCCCGTACTAGGAAAGAAATCTTTGATGTAGACCAAGTGTGGACTATGAAACAAGCAATGAAGTATGGGGTACATACCTTTTATGCCTGTATGTGGGAGGCACCTTATTGGATGAGCAAGCCAGCTTCAGCTGGAAGCAATGTTCCAAGTAAAATAATACGTGATGATAAAGCTGCAGATGGTAAAAAAATATACTATCAAGCATATGCAGATTATTTAGTGAATTATATTAAGGGCTATTGGGAGCAGTGGGGGATTCCTATTACTAATATAAACCCATTTAATGAACCTGACCTTGAAGGTGCAAGTTCTTCATATATCAAGGAGCTTATTGATGATTACATAGGGCCAACTTTAAAGAAAGCAGTACAGCCAGGTGGTAGTCTATATGAAATTAAGAATCCTGATGGTAAAGTCATTGATTTTCAACCAAAGTTATGTGCATTAGATGGAACTAATCTAGAAGCTACTTTGGATAAAGGAGCTGAGGTTTTTCCTGAACTAGATTCTGGTACAAACAAACATAAGTATCTTGATGTGACTACCACTCATTTATATGGTTCAGTTGGCACTGGTACAGATGAAACCATACTAAAGCATAATGCAGAAGGAAATAGCAATATTGCACTTAAACCTTATGACTATACAGTAGATGGTTCAAAGTGGCCATCATACCTAAATGGATATAAAATCTGGCAAGCCGAGTTTATGAATCAAGATGTTAGTGATGGATCAGCAGGTGCATATACTCAGCGTTATGGAAATCAGAATATCAATGATGCTGTACGATATTCATACCTTATGACAAATATGTTCACTAGTAATCCAGGTATTAATGCCTATCTATGGTGGATGACATGGGATAATAACGGTGCAGATGGTTCTGACCTAATTCGTTTGGTAAACACAAACTCCCAACAATATGCTGGACATACTAGTACACTAACAGGTGAATATCGAATCTTTAAACGCTTTTATGGCTTTGGTCATTTTTCACGTTTCATGAATCCAGGGGATAAACGTTTTAGTGTGACACGTGAGCCAAGCGATAACTTAAATGTCGTTGGATTCAAGAGTTCAGATAATAAGGATTTCTCAATAACTGTAACTAATTCTAATAATGATGACAGTAATAAACATCTAGAGTTCACCTTGAGGGATTTTCCAGAGGGTACTAAGAGTGTAACAGTATTTCGTACTTCTGGAAGTGAAAATCAGAAGAAGCTTGAAAAGATTCCTGTGAAGAATGGTAAGTTCATCATTGATATTCCATCAGCAAGTATTGTTACAATAGTACCATCTGAAGGTAGGTATGCTACTTTTAATGGACTTGATAGTGAACGTGATATTTTCTCCACTTTTGAAGCAGAAGAAAACGATAGCGATATAAAGGGAAATAATGTTGGGAATGCTGGTCGTACAAAAGAAGCAGTTTCACTTGGTAATAGTGAGTATCTCTCTTATAAAAATGTAAATTTTGCTGATGGTTCTACCAATGGTGGTACTGTTCGTAGACACTTGCTATATCTAACAGCACTTTCACATGCAACATCAGGTAAGGGTGGAAGCTTACTTGCATATGTGCTACCTGTTGGTACACATGTAGGAAGCATTAACGATATAACATCAAAAGGAAAACGTGTAGCTGAAATACTTGTACCAGAAGGAACAAATTATGGCAAATATCAAGCTAAGGTTGACACAGGTGATAATGGAGCTTATGGACATAAAGATCTTTATATTGTAGCTGCATTAGGTGGGTTACAGGATAAGATTACAGTTGATCGCTTTTTATTTGGAGCTAATGATTCTGATTGGAGTAATGATGCAAATAATTCAGTGGTAACTACAGACGGAAATGTGCTAAAGAATGGAGATTTTGATACTACAACTGATTCAAATACTGATGGATGGTCAGTAGGTAGATATAGCAAAGGAAAGTTTGAGCAAAATGTCACTGGACCTACACTAAGTGCGAGCACAATTCAGAGTTATTCAGGGCTTTCAAGATATCTAAAAAATAATAACACTTCAAAAGTTGCTGGTTCTGCAAGATTGGAAAATCGTACAAGTACTGATGGACAATATGATGGTATATGGCAAGATGTCACTGGTAAGATGACAAAAGGTGAGAGATATCATTTTAATGGTCAATTCCTTTCAATGAAGGATGGACCACTAGATTATGAGGTTGCAGCTGAAAAACCAGGAGATGTTAAAGCTGCATTAGTATACTATGACCAAAGTGGTAAACAGTTAGGTATTACTAAAATTGGTGGACGCGATATGCCAAAACCTCTTGCAGCACGTGAAGCTGGTGAAAGGGCTTGGTTTAATGGTAATACATTGGTAGGTTCTATTCTTGAAGGTGGGCCTCTTAGTATAAGTTCTTTTCAACCTGTTAATGTAAAAGTAGCAAATTGGGCTGAAAGTAGCAATGAGGCTTTTGTATATGATGAGCCAAATGGTACTGCTAAGGTTATTATGACACTGTATTCCAAGGATGGTAATATACTTTATGCTGATGAACTTTCTATTGTTCCAGCACCAGACCGTGATGCCCTAAGACAAGCATTTAAGAAGTATAAGGGGAAAAATAGTAGTCTTATTTATGAGACTCAGAAAGCATTAACAAGTAGCAGTATAACTCAAAGAAAAGTTGCAGAATTGATAAAAGCACTAAAATAGGGAAAACAGTAGCAATAGAAGTATAAGAGATGTTTAGAATGATGATAAATTTTCTATCAAACAAGAAAAAATATAGAGAGAAGGTAATACTATGGGAGACAATGAAAGAATAACTAATGAGCGTGCATTAGAGAAAGCAAAAGAATTAGTATCTAAAATGACTCTTCAAGAAAGAGCAGAACAATTAACTTATAAGGCACCAGCTATAAAACATTTAAATATACCAAGATAT
Source organism: Clostridium sp. SHJSY1 (assembly GCF_031626875.1). Classification (NCBI taxonomy): domain Bacteria; kingdom Bacillati; phylum Bacillota; class Clostridia; order Eubacteriales; family Clostridiaceae; genus Clostridium; species Clostridium sp. SHJSY1. Next base: position 201,361 of record NZ_JANDMF010000001.1, on the reverse strand, counting down.
AATTGGTGGAATGAGGGGCTTCATGGGGTAGCAAGGGCAGGGACAGCAACAGTATTTCCTCAAGCTATTGGACTAGCTGCTATGTTTGATGATGAGCTACTAGAAAAAATTGCACAAGTTATAGCAACTGAAGGTCGTGCAAAATATAATGAGAATTCTAAGAAAGGTGATAGAGATATTTATAAAGGATTGACATATTGGTCTCCTAATATAAACATTTTCCGAGATCCAAGATGGGGACGTGGGCATGAAACTTATGGTGAAGACCCATATTTAACTTCTAGGTTAGGAGTGGCTTTTGTAAAAGGATTACAAGGTGATGGAAAGTATTTAAAAATAGCAGCATGTGCTAAACACTTTGCAGTGCACAGTGGACCAGAAGGGTTAAGACATGAATTTAATGCTGTTGTAAGTGAAAAAGATTTATTTGAAACTTATTTACCAGCCTTTGAAGCTTGTGTGAAAGAAGCTGACGTTGAAGCAGTAATGGGGGCTTACAATCGTACAAATGATGAACCTTGTTGTGGAAGTAAAATTTTATTAAAGGATATTTTAAGAGGAAAATGGAAATTTAAAGGGCATGTGGTATCTGATTGTTGGGCTATTGCAGATTTTCATTTGTATCATAAGGTTACAAGTACAGCTACTGAATCAGCAGCTCTTGCAATAAAAAATGGTTGTGATTTAAATTGTGGAAATGTATATCTTCAAATGTTACTAGCGTATAAAGAAGGTTTAGTATCAGAAGAAGATATAACTACAGCTGCTGAAAGATTAATGGCAACAAGAATTAGGTTGGGTATGTTTGATGAAGAATGTGAATACAACAAAATACCTTATGAAATGAATGATAGTAAGGAAAATAATGAAATCTCACTAATGGCTTCAAGAAAATCCATAGTAATGTTAAGAAATAATGGAGTACTTCCATTAGAAAAATCAAAATTAAAATCTATTGGAGTTATTGGACCAAATTCAAATAGTGAGTTAATGCTTAAAGGAAATTATTTTGGTACTGCTTCAAAGTACACCACAATACTAGAAGGAATTCATGAAGCTGTAGATAAAGATGATATAAGGGTATTTTATTCAGAAGGTTGCCACCTATACAAGGATAGAGTTTCAGGTTTAGCAGAAGCAGATGATAGAATGGCTGAAGCTATTACTGTTGCAGAACATAGTGATGTAGTTATTCTTTGCTTAGGTTTAGATTCTTCAATTGAAGGAGAACAAGGAGATGCTGGTAATAGCGATGGTGCAGGGGATAAGTTAAGTTTGAATTTACCAGGAAAGCAACAAGAATTGCTTGAAAAAGTAATTGCAACAGGTAAACCTGTAATAGTAGTACTTGGAGCTGGAAGTGCATTAACTTTGCAAGGGAAAGAAGAAAATTGTGCTGCTATTTTGGATGCATGGTATCCAGGTAGTCATGGTGGTAGAGCTGTAGCTGATATATTATTTGGAGAATGTTCACCAAGTGGTAAATTACCTGTAACTTTCTATAAAACTACTGAAGAATTACCAGAATTCACTGATTACTCTATGAAAGATAGAACTTATCGTTATATGACGAATGAAAGTTTATATCCATTTGGCTATGGATTAACTTATTCATCTGTTGAATTATCTGATTTATCAGTATCTGATATTAATAAAGATTTTGAGGGGGTTAATATAAGTCTTAAAATCACCAATGTAGGAAATTATGACATAGAGGAAGTGGTTCAATGCTATGTAAAGGATTTGGAATCACAGTTTGCAGTTGATAATTATAGTTTAGCAGGATTTAAACGTATTGCACTTAAAAAGGGGGAAAGTAAAATCATATCGATTAAAATAGATAAAAAATCTTTTGAAGCTGTAAATAATGAAGGTGAAAGAATTCTTGATAGCAAGAGGTTTAGGTTGTTTATTGGTATATCACAACCAGACAGTAGGAGTATTAATCTTACAGGAATTACCCCACTAGAAGCTGATATTGAATTGTTATAAAAAATATGAAAATGAAATGAGAAATCTATTATGTAGTGCCAAAAGTACCATTTCATGAAAAGTATGAACTGAATCTTTTTTTGGTGCATAGTAAGAAGAACTTTGAAGAATTATTTATAATTTGTAGAAGGAAAGAAGAGGTGATATTGATATGGTAAATAAAAAAAGTAAATTGTACTCTTGTTGGCTAAGCCATAATAATATTAAAAAAAGTAAATATAAAGAATATCTTGAAAATGTGTTGGCTTCTAATAGAAGTGAAATTATAGATTCTGCATTATCAGAATTAAAAAGAGCATTTGAGCAGATAAGTGATAGTAAAAGACCACAAATATTTTATGAAAATGAAGAAGATATTAAAGATATTAAATATATAAAGTTAGAGAAAACTCAAGATGAAAATTTAATAAATGATGGATATGAAATAAAATTCAATGTATTTAATAGATGTATAAGTGTTTTTGCTAAGAATGATAATGGAATTCTTTATGGAGTATTTGCATTATTGAGGCTATTTGAAGAAAATAAGGAACTGAAAGGGAGAGAAATTATAGAGAATCCAATGAAAGATCTTAGGTTAATAGATCATTGGGATAATATAGATGGTACTATTGAACGAGGGTTTTCAGGTTGCTCTATACTATATGAAAGTTGTCGTAACAAAGATGTTATGAAATCAGTTATGGATGAAATAGGTGGCATTACAGCAGCTAGATCAGGACTAAGAAAGGCATTTAATGATGAGTATAAGGTAGCTTCTGATTTAGGTAGAATTAACGATTATGGTAGAATGCTTTCGTCAATTGGAATTAATGGAGTAATTATAAATAACACAAATGTCCATGAAGCAGAAACTTATTTAATAGATAATAAAATTGATATTGTAAAAACTATCAGCGATATATTTAAGAAATGGGGAATTAAAATTTATTTAAGTATAAATTTTGCATCCCCAATTAACTTGAAGGATTTAGAAACTTCTGATCCTTTAGATGAGAGGGTAAAAGAGTGGTGGAAGAAAAGAGTCCAATATGTATATAGCGTAATTCCAACCTTAGGTGGTTTTATGGTAAAGGCTGATTCAGAGGGGAGACCAGGACCATTTACTTATGGACGTAGTCATGCAGATGGAGCCAATATGCTTGGAGAAGCACTTGCACCATATGGAGGGATATTAATATGGAGATGCTTTGTATATAACTGCAAACAAGACTGGAGAGATCATTCAACAGATAGAGCTAAGGCCGCGTATGATTGTTTTCAGCCATTGGATGGGAAATTTTTAGATAATGTATACTTGCAAATAAAAAATGGACCAATGGATTTTCAAGTTAGGGAACCAATATCACCACTATTTGGAGCAATGGATAAAACTAATAAATTAATGGAGTTTCAAATAACTCAAGAATACACAGGTCAGCAAAAACATGTATGTTTTTTAATTCCTTTATGGAAAGAGGCATTAAGTTCTCCAACTTATGCAAATGGAAAAGAAAGTAGTGTATTTAAAAGAATTAGTGGAATAGCAGCAATAGTTAATGTAGGTGATGATGAAAATTGGACAGGACATTTTTTAGCTCAAGCAAATCTTTATGGGTATGGTAGGCTTTCATGGAATAGTGAAATTACAAGTGAAGAAATTGCAGAGGAATGGATTAATCTTACCTTTGGAGGTAATCCAATAGTTAAAGAAAATGTAATGGAAATATTAATGAATTCTTGGAAAACTTATGAGAAGTATACAGCACCACTTGGTATAGGATGGATGGTAGCAACAGGACATCACTATGGACCAGATGTAGATGGTTATGAATTTTCACCTTGGGGAACATACCATAGAGCAGATTTTAAAGGGATTGGAATTGATCGTACACTAGAAAACGGGACAGGCTACACAGGACAATATAATGAGCCACTTAAAAGTGAATATAATAACTTAGAAACTTGTCCAGATGAGCTGCTATTATTTTTTCACCATGTTTCGTATACTCATGTATTGAAATCAGGGAAAACTGTAATTCAGCATATTTATGATACACATTTTGAAGGTTACGAGAAAGTAGAAGAATTTATTAATAAATGGAGAAAGTTAGAAGGGCTTATAGATGAAAAAGTATATGAAGAAGTCCTTGAACGGCTTAATATTCAATTAAAGAGTGCTAGGGAGTGGAGAGATCAGGTCAATACGTATTTTTATAGGATGTCAGGGATGGAGGATGAAAAGGAAAGAAGTATATATTAATTATGAAATAAAGGAAGTTGATAAATATGAAGGGTGAAGAGGAGATATCCTTATCATGCATTATAAGTGAAGGTATGGTACTTCAAAGAGGAAAGCAAACAAAGATTTATGGAAAAGCAAATGCAAAAGACAAATTAATAATCGAATTTTTAGGAAGAACATATGAAGCCATTGTTAGCAAAGAAGGGAGGTGGGAAATACTTTTGGAAGATCTAGAAGCTGGTGGTCCATATGAAATGAATATTATAGGAAGGGAGAAAAGGGAGATTATTAAAAATATATTAATAGGAGATGTTTGGCTTTGTAGTGGGCAATCAAATATGGAACTGCCTTGCAGAAGAGTTATGGATTTATTTGAAGATGAAATATTAAGTTATTCAAATCCTTATATTCGTCAATTTTTACCTAAGCAAACATACAATTTTCATGGCCCTCAAGATGAGCTGGAATGTAGTAGACCATGGACCTCAGTTACTCCTGATACTGCATTAGACTTCACTGCAGTTGGATATTTTTTTGCAAAAGAATTGTATGAAAAATATAAGGTTCCAATAGGGTTAATTTCAGCAGGTGTAGGGGGAACACCAGTTGAAGCATGGATTAGCGAAAAGTCACTAGAAGATTTTCCAAAACTTAAAAAGTTACTTCATGAGTGTAAAGATGATTACTATGTGGAAAAAGTAAAAGAGGATGATGAGAAAAGAATTAGTAATTGGTATAAACTTATAGATTTAATTGATGAAGGTTATAAGGATGAAAGTAAGAGATGGTATAGTGAAAACTTAGATGATTCAGAGTGGAATGAGTTTTTTATACCTCAGAGTTTTGAAGGGACAGAATTAAAAAAAATTAATGGTTCAATATGGTTTAGAAAGGAAATTGATATACCAAAATCAATGATAGATGTACAAGCTAAAATATATTTTGGAGCAATTGTAGACGCTGATTATATATATATAAATGGAAAATTGATTGGAAATATAGATTATAGATATCCACCACGAAAGTATGACATTCCAAGTGGGGTATTAAAGAAAGGTAAAAATACTATTGCACTACGTGTCTTCAGCAAAATTAATATTGGTGGATTTATTAAAGATAAGCCCTATAAAATAATTGCAAAAGGTGAAGAGATAAAATTAGATGGAAATTGGAAATACAAAGTAGGATGCAAGATGGAACCTTTAGAAGAGCAGACATTCTTTCAATATAAACCTACAGGATTATATAATGGATTAATTTCACCATTAAGACATTATGCAATTAAGGGAGTTATATGGTATCAAGGAGAATCTAATATAGATGATACAAAAAATTATGAAGAGTTGTTTACAAAATTGATAAAGGAATGGAGAAATGATTGGAATATAGGAGACTTTCCATTTTTATTTGTTCAACTTGCAAATTTTTTAGAGCCTTCCAAGGAATATAGTGAAAATTGGGCTAAGATAAGAGACTTGCAAAGAAGAGCTTTAAAAGTAAATAATACTGCCATGGCAGTTGCAATTGATTTAGGAGAATACAATGACTTACATCCACAAAATAAAAAAGAAGTAGGAAGAAGACTTGCACTTGCAGCTGAAAAATTAGCTTATGGAGAAGACATTGTTTATAGTGGACCTTTATATGAGAGTATGAAAGTTGTAGGAAATAAAGCCTATATAAACTTTTCTAATATAGGTAGTGGATTAATAGCTAAAGGGAATAGTTTGAAAGGATTTTGTATATGTGGAGAGGATAAAAATTATATATCAGCAAGTGCTGAAATAGAAGAAAGTATTATAAAAGTTTACAATGAAAATATTAAAAAACCAATAGCCGTAAGATACTGTTGGGGAGATAATCCCACCAGTGTTACATTGTACAATAAAGAAGGGTTACCAGCATCTCCATTTACTTCAAGCTAAATTAAGTTGCTTCTGTATAGAGTACATGAGATTTATATTTTAAACATGTTTAAGAAAACGTTTTATTAAGAAGGTCAATAGATATCATTTATATTATTATGAGTGAGATTAAATACTATGGTAGCTAATGTTAAGGAAAGAAGGGAAATTTAATGTTTAAAAGCAGAAAAGAGAAAAAAATTACTTTATTAACGGGTTTAGGGTATGGACTAACTGATGTTATGGGGGGAAGCTCAGGAATGCTAATAGGTGCATATCTTATGTATTTCTATACCACCTTTGTTGGGTTAAGTGCCATGGAAGCAGCAGCGATATTTGCATCTTCAAAGCTTATTGATTCTGTAGTTAGTATTTGTATGGGAAATATTACTGACTATTTTTATCGCACAAAGCTTGGAAAAAAATTTGGGCGTAGACGTTTCTTCCTTTTATTTGGAGCTCCCTTAATGTTTATTTACGGATTTTTATGGATTAATGGATTAAACTACTGGTTTTATTTCTGGACTTATGTTATTTTCGATATTCTTGCTAGTGTTGTTCTTATACCATATGAAACATTACCTTCAGAAATGACTTCTGATTTTAATAAAAGAACAATATTGACTACAGGTAGAATGTTATGTTCTGGATTTACTAGTTCTATCTGTACTATAGTTGGTGGTTCATTAATTAAAATAATGGGGGAAAATAATCCTAATGCTTACTTTGTTCTTGGTTTTAGTTTTTCTACACTTTATGTTATATGTATATTAATTACTTATAATACTACTTGGGAAAGAGAATTAACAGCTGAGATGATTGCTGAACAAAATAGAAATAAACAATCTAAATGCATTTCTATTAAAGAAGCTGTTAAAGGATTTATACACATAGTTAAAAACTATTTTTCAACTTTAAAAGTAAAAGCATTTCGGCAACATTTAATTATGTACTTATTTGCTGTAACAGCACAGGATATTATTGTAACTGTCTTTGTTTACTTTATTGTTTTCGATTTAGGTTCCACTGCTTCTTTTGCTTCAACTTTATTGTCAATAAACCTTATTGGAGTACCATTAACTCTAGTATGGGGAATGCTTTTTGTTAAAGTTGGGCCAGCGAATTTATTGAAATTCTGTTATATAACAGCTATTGTAGGTGTTTTGGGATACTATGGGATTTATGTTTTACATCTAACCAATAGTACATTAATTATTGCACTTATTGTTGTTTCGTTTGTATTTCAAGCAGGAAAATCTTGTGTATATTTTACTCCGTGGAATGTGTTCCCATTTATCCCTGATGTAGATGAAATAATGACAGGAAAGAGACGTGAAGGGCTTTTTGCTGCTGTTATGACTTTTTTAAGAAAAGCAACAAGCGGGATAGCAGCAATTATTATTGGAGCTATGCTTGAATCAGCTGGATTAGTTAAAGATGCAACTGTTCAACCAGTGGTAGTACAGCATGCTATTGCATTAACTTTACTAATTGGAGGTGGTGGCTTAACTTTAATTTCATTATTAGTAGCTTTTAAGTTTAAACTTAATACTTATACACATAAAATATTAATCAATGAAATTCAAAGATTAAAGAATAATGGATTAAAAAGAGATGTAGATGCTAAAACAAAGGATGTTGTTGAGCATTTAACAGGGATAAAATATGAAAATGTATGGCCTATAGTTGCAAATGAAGTAGATTGCAATTCAAATGGGGAGAATTTATTAATTTAGTCAATGTAAAGGTAATCTAAAATCTGTTAAATATTTTTATGAGACATATACTTCACTCTGTTGTTTAGTTATTTTTTTAATTAATTTGTACAACAAAATGTGAAGTTTGTCTCTATTTTTTTATTTTATAACTCTTGACAAATAAAAAAAATAAAACTAAAATTAGTTAGAAGTCTAACAAAAAAATAGGGGTACAAAGATGGATGAGTTGCTTATTGGGAAAAAAATAAATATATTAGCCAAAAGAATCCATAGAAGAATAGATAAAGAAACTACTCAATATGGGATAACAAGTGTTCAAGGTAGAATACTTGGTTTCATACATTATAAAAAGTCAAAGGAAATGGAAACATTTCAAAAAGATATAGAAGAGGAGTTGGATATTAGACGTTCTTCTGTAACTAGTGTACTTCAACTTATGGAAAAGAATGGGCTTATAGAGAGAATAAGTGTTTCAAAAGATGCAAGGCTTAAGAAGATAGTGGTTACAAAAAAAGGTATGGAAATTCATGAAAGTGTGATTAATATCATTATGGAGATTGAGAAGTCGCTAAAAGATGAATTAAGTGATGATGAAGAAAAATTATTACTTAATTTAATTGATAGATTATCTAAAAAAATTGCGGATTAGATGCAATTTTTTTTTGAAAAATTATTAGTTAGAAGTCTAACAAAAAGGAGGAAAATTATGATAAAAAAATTAGTTAATTATGTAGCAGAATTCAAAAAAGATGCCATTATAACTCCTATTTATGTTGCATTAGAAGCAATAATGGAGACAGTTATACCACTATTAATGGCATGGATTATTGATAATGGAATAGGAAAAGGTGATATGAAGTATGTATGTATCATTGGTTTAGTGATGTTAATGGTATCATTTATATCACTTACTTGTGGTGCACTATCAGGAAAACATGCAGCTAGTGCGTCAACAGGTTTTGCAAGAAACTTAAGAAAAGGAATGTACTATAATATACAAAATTTCTCTTTTTCAAATATAGATAAGTATTCTACAGCTGGACTTATAACAAGACTTACCACAGATGTAACTAATGTACAAAATGCTTTTCAAATGATAATTAGAATATTGGTTAGAGCACCATTTATGTTGATTTCAGCTATGGCAATGAGTTTTTATATTAATGCAAAAATGTCTTCAATATTCTTAGGAGCGATAGTATTTTTAGGCGTTATATTATATTTTATTATGACTAAAGCTCATCCATATTTTATGGAAGTGTTTAAAAAATATGATGATTTAAATGCAAGTGTACAAGAAAATTTAACTGCTATTAGAGCTGTAAAAGCTTATGTAAAAGAAGAACATGAAACAAATAAATTTTATAAGGCTTCAGAGGTTTTATATAAATTTTTCATAAGAGCAGAAAAATTAATAATTGTAAATGGACCAGCAATGCAATTTGCTGTTTATACATGTATTTTACTTTTATCTTGGCTTGGAGCTAAAAATATTGTATCTAATTCTATGACAACTGGTGAACTTATGAGTTTATTTACTTATACAACAAATATTCTAATGAGCCTTATGATTATCTCCATGGTATTTGTAATGGTAATTATGGCAAAGTCATCAGCAGAAAGAATTGTAGAAGTTTTAGATGAAAAAAGTGATTTAACAAATGGGGAAAGTCCAATTTATGAAATTAAAGATGGATCTATTTCATTTAACCAAGTTAGTTTTAGTTATGCAAAAGATAAGGACAATCTAACATTAGAAAATATAAACATAAAAATAAATTCAGGAGAAACTATAGGGATTATAGGAGGAACTGGTAGTTCAAAATCTACTTTTGTTCAACTTATTCCAAGATTATATGATGTTACAGAAGGTTCTGTTCAGGTTTCTGGGATAGATGTTAGAGATTATGATATAGAGACCCTTAGAGATGAAGTTTCAATGGTATTACAAAAGAATGTATTATTTTCTGGAACAATAAAAGAAAATTTAAGATGGGGAAATAAAAATGCAACAGATGAAGAACTAATCGCTGCTTGCAGACAAGCCCAAGCAGAAGAATTTATAGAAACTCTTCCTCATAAATATGATACATTTATAGAACAAGGTGGAACAAATGTGTCTGGAGGACAAAAACAAAGACTATGTATTGCAAGAGCACTTCTAAAAAAACCTAAGATATTAATATTAGATGATTCAACTAGTGCTGTTGATACAAAGACTGATGCATTGATTAGAAAAGCATTTAAAGAATCAATACCAGATACAACAAAAATTATAATAGCTCAACGTATTTCTTCAGTTGAAGATGCAGATAAGATTATAGTATTAGATGATGGTAAGATAGATGGATTTGGAACTCATGAGGAATTATTGAGAACAAATTCAATATATAGAGAAGTTTATGAATCACAAGTGAAAGGAGCTGATAAAGTTGAGTCAAAATAATACAGCAAAACCTAGAGAAATTAATGGACGTGGTGGCCCTCGTAAACATGTAAAAGCTAGTAAAAATTCTTTAAAGGTATTGAAAAGATTATTAGTTTATGTTCTTAAAGAATATAAAGCATTATTTTTTATTGTGTTTATAATGATAATTATAAGTTCTCTTGCAAATGTTATAGGTACATTGTTTTTGAGAAATTTAATAGATGATTATATAACACCACTTTTAGGTCAAGCATCACCTGATTTTGGACCTTTATTAAAAATGATAGCTACCATGGCTTGTGTTTATTATGTTGGAGTGTTATCAACTTATGCTTATAGCCGAATTATGATTATTATATCCCAAGGGTCTCTTAAGAGAATAAGAGATAATATGTTTTCTCATATGGAAACACTACCAATAAAGTATTTTGATACACATGCTCATGGGGATATAATGAGTCTTTATACAAACGATACAGATGCATTAAGACAAATGATAAGTCAAGGAATACCACAATTATTATCAGCTGCTGTAACTGTTATTAGTATATTTGTTTCTATGATATTTTTAAGTTTACCATTAGTAGGGATAGAAATAATAATTCTAATCTTAATGTTTTTTGTAACCAAATCAATTGGGGCAAAAAGTGGTAAATATTTTGGTCTTCAACAAAAAGATTTAGGTGCAGTAAATGGTTATATAGAAGAAATGATGGAAGGACAAAAGATTGTAAAAGTATTTTGTCATGAAGAAGAAGCAAAAGATAATTTTGATAAGCTGAATAATATGCTTATGAATAGTGCAAATAATGCTAATAAGTATGCTAATATATTGATGCCTATTATGGGAAATATAGGATATATAAACTATGTGCTTGTTGCAATAGTTGGAGCAATGATAGCCATAAGTGGAGTTGGAACATTAACTCTTGGAGCATTAGCATCATTTTTACAATTAACAAGAACTTTTAGCCAAACTATAAATCAAATGTCACAACAATTTAACTTTGTTATTATGGCTTTAGCAGGAGCAGAACGTATATTTAAGCTTCTTGATGAAGAAAAAGAAATGGATGAAGGTTATGTAACTTTAGTTAATGTAAAAGAAAATGAGTCAGGTGAATTGTTAGAATCTAAAAAACGTACAGGGACTTGGGCATGGAAGCATCCACATGAAGATGGTACTATTGACTTTACTAAATTACTTGGTGAAGTAGTATTTGATGATGTTGATTTTGGATATAATGATGAAAAAATCATACTTCACAATATAAAACTTTATGCAAAACCAGGCCAAAAGATAGCTTTTGTTGGATCTACAGGTGCAGGAAAGACAACCATTACTAACTTAATCAATCGTTTCTATGATATTCAAGATGGTAAGATAAGATATGATGGAATAAATATTAATAAGATTAAAAAAGATGATTTAAGAAGTTCTCTAGGAATAGTACTTCAAGATGCTCATCTATTTACAGGGACAGTTGCTGATAATATCAGGTATGGTAAATTAGATGCAACAGATGAAGAAGTAGTTGAAGCAGCAAAACTTGCAAATGCTCATCAATTTATAAAACACTTACCAAAGGGATATGACACCATACTTACAGGTGATGGAGGAAATCTATCACAAGGACAAAGACAACTATTAACAATAGCTAGAGCAGCTATAGCAGATCCTCCTGTTTTAATACTTGATGAAGCTACATCTAGTATTGATACAAGAACAGAGAAAATTGTTCAAGATGGTATGGATAAACTTATGCATGGAAGAACGGTGTTTGTAATTGCACATAGACTTTCAACAATTAAGAATTCTGATGTAATTATGGTTCTAGAACAAGGTAGAATCATTGAAAGAGGAAATCATGATGATTTAATTGAACAAAGAGGAAAGTACTATCAATTATATACTGGAGCATTTGAATTATCATAAAATTAAACATCAATTTCAGATAATATATAGACTATATGGCAATGTAGAAAATAATTTGCAATTTATATATAAGAAATAGAGGAGCATTAAATATGAAAAAAACTGTAAAAGTTAAAAGAGCAGGATTAGATTTAGTAGGAACTATTGAAGTTCCTAAACTTAGAGAAAATGAAAAATGTCCTATTGTTATTATTATGCATGGATTTACTTCAAACCGTAATAACAAATTGCTTGTAAGGATTACAGAAAAATTATTAGAAAATGGTATTGCTTCTGTTAGGTTTGACTTTAATGGACATGGAGATAGTGAAGGACTATTTGAAGATATGACGGTTACAAATGAAATAGAGGATGCAGGGGAAATTTTACGTTATGTTAGACAACTTGATTTTGTTGAGAGTATTAGTATATTAGGTCATTCTCAAGGAGGAGTTGTTGCAGGAATGACAGCAGGATATTATCCTGATGAAATTACTTGTTTAGTACAGATGGCACCAGCAGCAACTCTAAGGGATGATGCATTAAAAGGTAGAATTATGGACGTGAGCTATGATCCTAAACATATACCTAAATATATAGATATTAGATTTTATAATAATCGTTTAAGAGATCAATATTTTCGTGTAGCACAGCATTTGCCAATTTATGAGGTTTCAAGTCAATATAATGGTCCAGTATGTCTTATACATGGAAAAGCTGATAAAGTTGTTAGTTATTCTGCATCAAAAAAATATTATGGAACATATGCTCATAGTGAGTTGCATTTACTTGAAAATGAAAATCACACTTTTGATTATAATTTAGATAAAGCTGTGACAATAGCGGTTGATTTTATTGTAACAAAAATGAAATTTATGTAGATATTTTTTAGTAAAATTGTTATTTTTTAAAGGTATAGAAAGTATAAAAAAATTAAACTGAAAGTCAGATTTTATCTGGCTTTCAGTTTCGTTATATAGTAAATTAATTATGTAGTAGAGGTTTTTGAGAATGACTTAGCAATTTTTTATTAAGGAAAAGTATGTTATAAATTAATTTTATATAGAATTAATTAAGCGATTTTAACAAGTTAAAAATTTATGATAAAATAGTCAATATACAACAAATAATATAATAAAAAACAATATAGGGGCTAAAGGAGATATTAAAAAAATGATGACATTAGATAAATTTGAAGAAGCATATGAAATAGTACAAAAAGTAATACTAAAGACCAAATTGGTTTACAGCGATTATTATTCAGATATAACAGGTAACAAAGTTTATTTTAAACCAGAAAATATGCAAAAGACAGGAGCTTATAAAATAAGAGGTGCATACTATAAAATTAGCACTCTTACAGAAGAAGAAAGAAAAAAGGGGATTATAACAGCTTCAGCAGGTAATCATGCTCAAGGAGTGGCTTATTCTGTTAAAGAATATAATACAAAAGCAGTAATAGTTATGCCAACTACTACACCTCTTACAAAAGTAAATCGTACTAAAGCCTATGGTGCTGAGGTTATTTTGCATGGAGATGTTTATGATGATGCTTATAATCATGCCTTAGAGCTAGCTGAAAAGAATGGTTATACTTTTATTCATCCGTTTGATGATACTGATGTAGCAACTGGGCAAGGGTCTATAGCTATGGAGATTATAAAAGAACTTCCAACTGTAGATATTATTTTAGTGCCTATAGGAGGAGGTGGTCTTGCAGCTGGTGTTTCCACATTAGCTAAACTTCTTAATCCTAGCATTAAAGTTATAGGAGTAGAACCAACTGGTGCTAATTGTATGCAAGTTTCTTTGAAAAGTGGGGAAGTTACCACCTTAAGTACTGTTGATACTATAGCTGATGGTACTGCTGTTAAAACACCAGGAGCCAAAATTTTTCCATATGTGCAAAAGAATATAGATGATATTATTACAATAGATGATTCAGAGTTAATTGGAGCTTTTTTAGATATGCTTGAAAATCACAAAATGTTAGCTGAAAACTCTGGATTATTAACTGTTGCTGCATTAAAGCATTTAGATGTAAAAGATAAGAAGGTTGTATCTATAATAAGTGGAGGCAATATGGATATAATCACTTTTGCTTCATTAGTTCAGCATGGACTTATTGAAAGGGAACGTATCTGTACTTTATCTATCTTATTACCAGATAAACCTGGAGAATTAACAAATGTTTCAAAGGTAATTGCAGAGTGTCAAGGGAATATTATTAAACTTGAACATAATCAATTTGTTGCAATTAATAGAAATAGTGCAGTTGAACTTGAAATTACTATGGAGACCTTTGGACATGAACATAAAGAAGCTATTATTAAAGAGCTTATAAAAAATGGATATAATCCAAAAGTTGTTAAACCAAAGGTTGTTTATCAATAATGTAATTTATTTATATAGAATTGAAATTCTCTAAAGAACTATTATCAAGAGTGAAAATCTTATAAATAGTTCTTTATTTTTTATGTTGTGATTAATATATACATAAATTAAAAGAATTACATTTAATGATTTATTATGGTACAATATAACAAAATATATTTTGTTAGGAGGTTTATGATGATAGATTTGATAGCTTTAGTCATTTTAGGATTTTGTGCTTGGATATTGATAAAGAAAATCAAGAGATCTTTTAATGCTGAAAAAATAGGTAAAGATGTAGTACAGGAGTATATTAATGAAAAAGGGATAACCATAACAAAACGTTTAGATTTATCTATTAGTGATGGAAAAAGGATATTTTTTATAGATGATAAAAATAAAAGAATTCATGATTTAAGAATTAGTCCAGATGATGCAAATCCTGTAAGAGATTTTACATATGAGTATTCAGATATTGTAAAATGTGAAGTAATAAAAGATGAATTTACTGCTGATAATTACAATGACCTAGTTAGGCATGATGACTGTGAAGAAGAGGAAGAAGTACATAAGTTTGGCTTTAGGATTACAGTAGATAATATATCATCACCATATATTGAAATACTTACAACTAAAAGTAGAAGTAAATTATATAGAGGTGAGATTTCAAAAGTTACTGATTGGGTTAATGTTATAAATATAGCTATAAAACAAGGTGAAAAGCTAGCAGAAAACAGATAAAAGCAAATGTACAAACAGTACAAAATAAATAGACATAAGAATTAACTGTCAATAAAAATGAAGCATCTTAAAATGAGTTAAAAATCAGTTTGAGGTGCTTATTTTAAATTTATTAATAGGATTCTAAAAACAAAGGAAAAATAAATTAATAGTAGAATTATATAATTTAAGAAATGAATTTAAATAAATTATTTAGGAGGCGTTAATAATGGGAATACTTGGTGGATTAATGGGGAATGCTTCAGAGGCTAATATTGAAGAAATTCAAAATGAATATGGAAAACTTTTAGCCCCTAATGAGCGCGTAGAAAAGGCATGTAAGTTAATAAGAGATATGTTTATATTCACAGATAAACGTCTTATATTAGTAGATAAGCAAGGGGTAACTGGTAAAAAGTCAACTTATCATTCAATTCCATATAGAAGTATTACACAATTTTGTATTGAGACAGCTGGACATTTTGATTTAGAAGCAGAGCTTAAGATATGGATTTCTGGGATGGCACTTCCAATACAAAAACAATTTAATAAAAGTTTAGATATATATGAATTACAAAGTGTATTAGCTTCATATGTATTAAAATAATTGGTAAAAAATAGAAATGCAGCTTGTCATTATAGATTTTAAATACAATGGAAGCTGCTATTTTTTACAACTTGGTGACAAGTTTTGGATAAAGTTTCTATATTTATGCTGTATATTTAGTTTGCAATAGAAATTTTGTATATGGGATAAATTTTGGAGGTATGTAATAATGGAGAAAAGAAGAATATTAGTTTATTTAGTAGCTGTTTCTGTAATAGCAGCTAGTTCAGCATTTGTTTATATGAGTCAATATTCTGCAGATTCAACAAAAAATGTAGTTGAAACTACAGATGTAAAAGTGGAAGCAAATAAAAGTGAAAATAAAGTTCAAAATATAAGTGATGAAGAAGCCATTAATATAGCTACTGAAACAATGAAGAATTACATGGGATTGGATGCAAGTTTTTTTTCTGACACGATTATTAACAGGTTTGATAATTCAAGAACAGTAGAGGTTAATATTGATGGGAAAAAGTATATGGTAAACAAAAGAGATTCTGAATCTATTGAAAAAGCACTACAGAGGAACGATGTTGAAATGGCCAAAAGTTTTGCAGAAAACGATTCGAAAACTAGACCAAACATTATTTCAATTCTTTTTAGACCAAAGACTCTTAATGATAAATTCACAACAAATACTGTTGATATAAATGCAGATACAAAAGAAATACTTGAGGTTGATGCTATGAATCAATTAGAAGAATTTAAAGGAAGACCAGATAAGAATAAGGTAAGGGAAACGACTATTAACTTTTTTAATAAAATTGGCAAAAAAATAGATGAAAACTCTATTTCAATAAGAAAAGACATAGACTATGAATTTGGAAGGATGTTTGTAGATTTAAAACTTAGTGATGGGAAGACCGTATCAGTTGTGATAGATTTGAAAAATTATTCAGTAGCTGGATATACAGTAGAAAGTGAAATGAGACCAGATGACTTTGTAGCGAAGTAAAGATAGACATGTAAATAGAATAGGTTATAATAATCAGGTGGAAACTTAAATTTATACCTAATTATTATTTATTGGGGTTAAAGCTATATGGAGGGATAAGCATGATAAAAGTTTTGGTAGTTGAAGATGATTTGCCAATTTCAAATTTAATTAAGTTAAATTTGAATATGGCAGGTTATGAATGTGTAGTGGTATTTGATGGAGAAGAAGCTTTAAATAAACTTAATAAAGCAGAGTTTGACATAATAATCTTAGATGTTATGCTTCCTAAAATAGATGGATTTACTTTATTTGAAAAGATTAAACCTTTAGCTATTCCAGTAATTTTTTTAACTGCTAAAACATCTGTTATAGACAAAGTACATGGATTAAAGTTAGGTGCTGATGACTATATGACTAAACCATTTGAAGGCCTTGAATTATTGGCGAGGATAGAAAATACTTTAAGGCATTATAAAAAAAATATTAATGTGATAAATATAGAAGATTTAGAGATACATTTAGAAGAAATGATAGTAAAAAAGAGTGGTGAAGTTATAGAACTTACACCAAAAGAATTTGAGCTTTTGGCGTTTTTAGTAAAAAACAAAAATGTAGTTCTAACAAGAGAAAAAATAATAGAGATGATTTGGGGATATGATTATCTTGGAGAAACTAGAACAATAGATAATCATATACAAAAACTAAGAAAAAAGTTGGGGCTTAAAGATAAGATAAAAACAGTATTTAAGTTAGGATATAGGTTGGTGGAATAAATGAAGTTTTGGGAAAAAATATTTCTATGTATTTTAATTACTTTCGAGATTTTCTTTATACCTTCATGTATATATCTATTTAATAGCAGCTTTAAATTAAATCTTAATGAAGAGATTGATTCTGCAGTAAACGAACATTATAGAGTGTGCTCGTCAATAGAATCAAATTTATTTTTACTGAAAAACCAGCAAGATTCTTATAAAATGCAAGTAGATAAGCAAAATATAGATTCAATGATTAATAGATATTTAGATGGTTTTGGAAAACAAAATGTTTGTTTTAATATAGTAGATGAAAAGGAAAAGGTTATTTTTAGTAACTTAGACATAGATATTCCAGAGTTTCCTGAAGAATTAAATACATCTCAAAACAAAGTGAATTACATAATACAAGATGTTAATGATAAAACCTATATGTTTATAACAAAAAAAATTAATTTAGATAATAATTATTATGAGGTTTCTTATGTAAAAGATATTTCAAACACTTATAATAATCGAAAATATTTACTCAATCTTCTTTTGAAATTAAATCTAGTGGTATCAATAGTATTGGTTATTGTAACAATTATATTAAGCAAATTTATAGTAAATCCAATAAATAAACTGATTAAGTCAACAAAAACAATAGCATCAGGAGAATTTAGTGAAAGAGTTCAAGTGTCATCCCATGATGAAGTTGGAATTTTATCAAAACATTTTAATGATATGGCAGATGTTGTGGAAGATAAGATAAATGAACTTCAAAGGGCATCTGAGGATAAGCAACGGTTTATTGATAACTTAGCACATGAGCTTAGAACTCCTTTAACATCCATAATAGGGTATTCTGATTATTTAAGAACAAATCAATACAATGAAGAAATATTTATAGATTGTCTTACTTTTATATATGATGCTGGTAAGAGATTAGAGAAGTTATCTTTTACTTTAATGGATTTAATTATACTTAGAAAGGATAAGTTTCAAATAAAAGCTGAAAAAATAGATTTGCTATTGATAGCTATAAAAAATGACTTATCATATAAATTAGAAGAAAAAAATATAGAATTAGAAATAGTATGTGAAGAATTAGTGGTTGCAATAAATGAAAGTTTAATTAGAATTCTTATTAACAATTTAGTGGATAATTCAATAAAGGCATCTAAGCTAGGGAGTAAAATTTATATAAAAGCATATAAAGAGAGCAAAAGTGATGCAATACTAGAAATAAAAGATAATGGAATTGGAATTCCAAAAGAAGAGATAGATAAAATATTTGAGCCTTTTTTCATGGTGGACAAGTCTAGAGAAAGAGCTAATGGAGGCGTAGGATTAGGTCTTTCATTGTGTGCACAGATAGCTAAAATTCATAATGCAAAAATTTCAGTAGATAGTGAACTTGATAATGGAACAACTATAAGGGTAAAATTTACAATTGGTTAAAATATAGGATGAAAAGTCTTCATAAGTTTTTAAATTTATGAAGACTTTTTTCTAAGGATTAATACACATTATCAAGGAAAGTTGATAAAACTGGATTGGCATTTGTAGAATTCCAAGCTAAAACAGATTCAATATATTCATTTTCACCGTCCATTTTGATAAATACTAAATCATCATTTTCAAAATATTTTGGGAAGATGGTTATTCCCATTTCGGCTTTTATCATTAAAAACATAGTATCTATAGAGTCAGTTTTATGTGCTATTTTAGGTGAAAATCCACAATCAATACAATTACTAATCATTCTATCAAATCCATAAGGAGCTGCACTTCTTTTAATAAAGATAAAATTTTCATTTCTCAGAAAATTACGGGTGAGCTTTTTTTCTTTTGAAAGAGGATGATTCTTATATAATACAGCATAGAGAGGATGTTTCGTTAAGGATTTCCATCTTATATTTTTATATTTATCTAAAGAAAAATCTACATTAAAAGTTACATCTAAAAGACCTTCTTGAAGTTGTTTATTTAAGTTCTCAATGTTATCTTCCTTTATACATATATCAATTAAAGGATATTGTCTTCGAAAATTTCTTAGTAGCTTTGGGAGATAAGATTGCTCATGTCCAGGGATAATTCCAATGTTAAGAAATCCGCTATAACCAGATGTTGTAAGTTGAACTTTATTTATAGCTTCATTTGTTTTAGCTATAATAAATTTTGCATCTTTATAAAAGATATTCCCAGCTGAAGTAAGCTCGACAGAACGATTATTTCTTTTGAATAATTTTACTTTAAGGTTTTCTTCTAATGATTTTATTTGTTGGCTTATTGCAGTTTGAGATATATAAAATTGTTGAGCTGCTTTTGTAAAATTTAAACAATCAGCAACAGCTACAAAATATTCTAATTGACGTGTATCCATAAAATTTCCTCCATAACTTCTAATATTTTAATTATATATATTTATGCTAAATGAGTAAACAAAGGAATAAGAAGTTTTCCTTCTTATTCTATTGGAAATTGATGTTAGAAGTTATTATTATTTATTACTATAATTAAGTTAAAAAGTTAACGATTCTTTTATACATAAGGGAGGAAATTTTATGAACAAATATAAAAATATTTTTAAGCCAATGGTAATTAAAGGTGTAGAATTTAAAAATAGAATTGAGGTAGCACCAATGGTTCCTTGTATGGCAACACCAGAAGGATGGGTTACAAAGGAGTTAATTGATTTTTATAAGCCATTTGCTAGAGGTGGTGCAGGAATAGTAACAGTTGGAGATTCAGCAGTAAACTGGGGACATGCTATGGACCATGAAGGGCAAATAAACTTAGGTGACGATAATGTAAAAATGGGACTTGATCACTTAGCAGATGAAATACATAAATATGGAGCTGTTTTATCTATAGAATTAAATCATGGAGGAAGATTTTCAAATTCAGTAAATCTTGCTCATAAAGGATTAAAACCAGTTAGTTCAACACCAAAACCAGCAGAAATAGATGAATATTTTTCAAAGCTTCAAGGAAAAGCTCCAGCAGAAGTTGAGGAAATGAGTATTGAATTAATAAATAAGACAATAGATGATTATGCTAATGCTGTGTTAAGATGCAAAGATAGTGGATTTAAAATGGTAATGATTCATGGAGCACATGGAATGTTACCTAGCCAATTCCTATCTTCATATGTAAATAGAAGAACAGATAGATATGGTGGAAGTCTTGAAAATAGAGCACGTTTTTGTATAGAAATGTTAGATGCTATTCGTAGAAAAGTTGGAGAAAACTTTATTCTTGAGTATAGAATTAGTGCTGATGAATTAGTTGAAGGTGGAATGAAGGTAGAAGAAGTAATTGAATTTGTAAAAATGATTAAAGATAAAATAGATATACTTCATGTATCAGCAGGAATGCTTCCAAATCCATTTACAATTCCATATATGATTCAACCATTATACATTCCATATATGCTAAACATTCATTTTGCAGAAGAGATAAAGAAGGCTGTTGGTGATGATTTATATGTTACGGCAGTAGGTTCAGTTATGACTCTTGAAAATGCTGAAGAAATTCTATCAAGAGGACTTGTGGACTTTGTTGCAATGGCAAGACCTTTTGTAGCAGATCCAGACTTTATGAAAAAAGCAGCTCAAGGCAGAAATGAAGATATTAGACCATGCTTAAGATGCAATACGTGTTGTGGCCGTTCTGCATTTTTCAAGAAAACTCGTTGTGCTGTAAACCCTATAAATGGTCGTGAAAGTGATTATCCAAAGGGAAAAGTGGACAAGGCAGATGAAAAGAAAAAAGTTGTTATTGTTGGTGGAGGACCAGCAGGAATGCAAGCAGCATTAACAGCTATTGAAAGAGGTCATGAAGTTAAATTGTTTGAGAAAGAAGATCATTTAGGAGGAACATTAATAGTTGCATCAGAATTAGAATTTAAGCAAGATTTAAAGAATTATTTAAATTGGATAGTAAATCAAACTATGAAATCTGGAGCTGAAATAGTATTTAATATAGAGGTAACAGAAGAGATTATAAAAGCAGAAAACCCAGATGAATTAATAATAGCAGTTGGGTCAACTCCATTTATCCCAAATGTTAAAGGAATAGAAAAGAATCATGTATATTGGTCAGGGGATGTGGATGCAAGAAAAGTTAAAGTTGGAAATAAAGTTGTTGTAGTTGGAGGAGGCCTTACTGGTGCTGAATCTGCATATGCTTTAGCTAAAGAAGGAAAAGATGTAACTTTAATAGAAATGCAAGGAGCAGAAGCACTTTTAAATGGAGCATCATTAATAGTTAAATTTTCATTACAATCTTTACTACAAAAGCATAATGTAAAGATTGTTACTAATACAAAATTAGAAGAGATAACAGATGAAGGTGTTAAAACAATAAATACAAAACTTCAATGGAAAACTTATGAAGCTGATACAGTGGTTTTAGCATTAGGAATGAGATCACGTAAAGATAAAGTTAATGAATTAAGAGAGATGTTACCTCAAATGCAAACACATATAATTGGAGATTGCAATAAAATAGGTAGTGTTTATACAGCATCACATGCTGGTTTTGATGTAGCAGCAGAGTTATAAAATAAAAAAGCTTTGATTTATTATTTTATAAGTCAAAGCAAAAATTATTGTTATTAAAGGCTTTCTAGAAATTTAGTTAGAGATGGATTGGAATTATCTTTATTCCAAGCAGCAATGGTTTCAATATATTCCTCTTCATCAAGGGGAATATATACTAAATTCGAAAAATTAGTATATGATTTAATAGTATAATCTGGGAGTACAGCAATCCCCATACCTGAAGAGACCATAAGTAAAATAGTTTCAATATCTCTTGATTGTTTGGCTATGCTTGGTATTAACTCTGGGTGTGTATAAGTGCTATTAATGTTTAATGTTTCATTATTAGGATTTTTATATAATTCATTTGCAATAAATAATTCATTTTTCAAATCTGATTTTTTTAATGTATTTCTATTAGCAAAATGATGATTAGAGTAGACAACCACAATAAGAGGATGATTTTCTATGACTTTATAATTTATGTTATCATATTTTTCTAACTGATAGTTAACATTAAAAATTATATCGTATCTCTTTTTATTAACTAAATCTAAATATAAATTTTCAATGTTATCACGTACTAAAAACAGAGATATATTAGGAAATTTGTTATAGAAAGATTGAATTAATTTAGAAAAGGAAGTTTGTTCATAACCTTTTACAAAACCAATGCTTAGTGAACCAGTAAAGCCTGTAGATGCTATTTGTGTTCTTTCAATAGCTTCTTTGGTATGGTTTATAAGAGACTCAGCTTCTTTTACAAAAACAGCTCCAGAAGGTGTGAGTTCTACATGCCTATTTGTACGATTAAAGAGTTTTACATTAAGTTCTTTTTCTAGAGATTGTATTTGTTGAGTAATTGCAGTTTGGGAAATATAATACTTTTCTGCAGCTTTAGTAAAATTTAAGTTTTCTGCAACAGCAAGAAAGTATTTTAATTGTCTTATGTTCATTAAATCACCACCAATAATAAGTATATACTTATTATAAGTTATGAAAAATATATTAGCAAACCTTGGGATTAATTATTATAATAAGTAATTATGGATAATTAGTATATACTAATTAGATTTTTGAATAGCATTTTTAATATATAAACAAATAATTTATATGAGGGAAGTATATGAAAGAAAAAATAAAAATATCATTACCTACGGCAATAGGAATTGCACTTTTACCACCTGCTTGGGCTGTACTTAGTTCTTTATGTGGAATTGAATTTGGTTGGATAGCTTTAGCTTGTGCAGGGATTTATGTAGCAGCTGGAGATAATGTGAAAAATGGATTACCTATATCTTGTGGTTTCTTAATGGGAGTTATATGGGGATATGTAGCAACAAAATTATTAGAGATTAACGGAATTAATCATAATATATTACTATTTTTAGTTTTATGTATAATGGGATTTTTTTGTGTTATATTATCTTTTACTATTTTAGAAAAAATAGTGTTTTTACCAGCTTGGCTTGGAAGTTGGGCTATAGCACTAGGGACATTTGGACAAGCAGGGCAAAATAATTTAGGAATCGTTTTTATTAAACTCCTAATAACAATGCTTGTTGGGGTATGGTATGTTGGTGCTTTTAATAGTTACTTTCAAAGTTTTATAAGAAAGAGGATGAATAAGAATGAGTAAAGTTGAGTTAACTGAAAAAGAAAAAAGTTTATCATATGTTAAATATTATTATGAAGATTTAGCAGAAATTCCAGAAGAAAAAATAAAGATAGCAAATGGAGAAGTTGCAAAACCTAAAGAAACTCTAAATATAAAAGATAGAAATATATTTTTAAAAGGTGAAGATACAGGTATTCAAGCAGGTTTTTCTGTTATGGAAGATGGAATTGGATATGTTGCCAATTCTACTTTTATGAAGGATGTTACTGTTGAAATGGTAGATTGGTGGTTTGCATGGCATGGGATAGGAAGTGATTTAAGATATAAAATCTGGGATCCAGAAGATCATTACTATGCAAGGATAGATAAACCTGAATATATATTAGATCTTAATGTGCCATTAAATCAAAAAACATGGGGAGTGAATCATAAAATAAAAGAAGATATAGGTCTTGGACCAGAAGATTTAATATTAGCTTTTAAATGTCCAAAAGATTTTGGATATGATATGAATATTTTAGGTAGTGATAAATGTAAATCGATGGTATGTGCAATTGGAGTTGGTAATGTTCCTGCTTTTATGACACATAAGTATTACACTGTTCAAGGTGGAATTATGTTTGAATCAAGATTTTGGATTGGATACAAGTTTGAAGATGGAGAATTTATAAAGATTATTCCAGAAGGTAAAGCAGTACCAGAAATTGTACCAAGGTCATTGTTTAAACATAATATTAAAGAATTTACTAATTTAGCAGCAATTTTACCAAAGGTTTATAATGAAGAAAAAGATAATTGGTAGAAAGTAATTAAGGTCATATAGAATAAATGTTTATTCTATGTGACTATTTCCTTTTTAGTTTATTAGTTGCAAGAGTTAGAAGAAATTGAATGGGATAAAAAATATTAAAATAAATTTAGCAGGAGGTATTATAAATGACGAAAAAGGAATTATTAAAAAGGTATGTATTTTTTATTGTAGGATTATTTATCAATGCTTTAGGAGTAAGCTTTATTACTAAAGCAAGTCTTGGAACATCTCCAATATCAAGTATTCCATTTACTTTAAGTAAGGGATTTTCACTTACTATGGGAGAGTTTACTTTTATATTGAATATGTTTTTAATTTTAGGACAAGCTTTCTTATTAAAAAAGAATTTTGAGAAGGTACAACTTTTACAAATACCAGTATCATTTCTATTTGCATTTTTTATTGATTTAACTATGGAAGGGCTTTCATTTCTTAATCCTAGTATATATGCATTAAAATTAATTTATTTACTAATTGGATGTTTAATTCTTGGATTTGGAATTAGCATGGAAGTAATTGCAGATGTTGTTATGCTTTCAGGAGAGGCTTTTGTAAAGGCTATTTCAGATACAATGAAAAAGGAGTTTGGAACAACTAAAATAGTTTTTGATGCATCATTAACTATAGGTGCATGCATTATTTCCTTAATTATATTTCATAATATTGTAGGAGTTAGAGAAGGGACTATTATAGCTGCTCTAATTGTAGGACTTATAGCTAAGTTTTTTAATGAAAGACTTGGCTTTATTGATGAATTACTTAAGGATATTGGTATGGATGTTAACTTGGATTGATAAATGTAAATTAAGATTAAAATGTATAATTTATATGTTTTAATCTTTTTTTTTATGTAAAGCTAAACATAATAATATATACGTTTTCGTAAATGATTTCAAGATGTTCTTAAGAAAGTTAACAAAATAGTCACAAAACATATACTAATTATTCATAAAACAAAACGTTATCTGGTAAAAAAATACTTTTAAAATTTCTTTGGATAAATTATGATAATAATGTAAATAAAATGAAAAACTTAAGGAGGATAATTTATGAAAAAATTATTGAAAAACATTTTTTACTCTGAATCTTTTAAGAAGGGCATGATTTACATGATGTTCTCTAATCCAAGGTTAACTACATCAGAAATATTAATATTAAGAAAAGCTGTTCAAGATATGGAAAGTGCCCAAGCTAAAGAAAAACAAATAGAATTAAAAGAGGCTGCATAAGTTTTTAGATTAAAACTTATGCAGTTTTTTTATATGTTTGAAATAATGAAAATAAAATTTCATTATTGAGTTGTTTTAAAAGTTAAATATATTATATCATTAGAGTATATTTAATTTTTAAAACAAAGAACATGTACTAACATTTTTTATATTGTTAAGTCTAAAATTTATTGATTGTAATAAAAAAATATGAAATAAAGAGAGGGGCTTTAAGATGAGTTTTGATAACGATAACAAAAAAGTTGTTTTACATTTTATGATACATAAATAAACCATAATAAATAAAGCAAGGTGAGTTCAACAATTAAAAAAGATAGATGATACGAGCATACAGGGTATATAAATATTATCTTTTTAGGGAGTGTGCAATATATGGGTAACATAAGAAAAAGTACTAATGAAAATAGAAATATACCATTAGAAATTTTCTTAAATAAAATAAACAAAATTTCAACCAGTATACAAAGGAATGTAGAATTTTTATTTATTCTAAAAGGTGAATTAAAAATAACTGTAAATAACCAAAAATACAAGTTAAAAGAATCAGATGTAGTTCTAATTAATAATGGAGATATTTATGAAATTCATGGAGAAGAAGAAAATCTTATTTTATCAATACAAATAGATAATGACTTCTTTAATGATATTGTAAAAAGAGAACAGAGTTTATTTTTATGTAATTCTACTATTAACGAAAATGAACATTATGAAGATATTAGAAAAATATTAGCTAAAATTATGTATGCGTATTCGAATAGAGAAGATGGGTATAATTTAAAAATTATGTCTTTAATATATGATTTAATTTATATATTAAATGCTAATTTTGTAATTACAGATAATCATAAAATGCAGATTACAGAAGTTAAAAATAATAAATATTCAGAACGTATAAATAATATAGTAGGGTATATTAAGAAAAATTATTATCAACAGATTTCTCTTAAAGATGTAGCAGATTCACAATATTTAACTCCAGAATATTTATCTAAGTTTTTTAAAATTCATATGGGTATGACATTTTCAAAATATTTAAATGAATTTAGATTATCACAGGCAGTGAAGGAACTTATTCGTACAAATAATTCAGTAACCAAAATTGCAATGAATAATGGATTTCCTAACTTGGTAGCTTTTAACAAAATATTTAAAGAAGTATATGATACTACTCCAGCAGAATATCGTAACCAGATTAGACAAAAGCAGTCTAAAAATAAGAAAAGTGAAAAGGTGGAGTATAAAATAACAAAGGTAGATTATAATCAAGCCTTTGAAAAACTAACAAAGTATATAGAACAAGAAAAAGAAATAAGTGATAAATTTATAGGAAATGATAATGAAAAGAATATTACCATAAATGTTAATGTTGATATATCAAAAACAATGAGACATTCATGGAGAAACTTAATTAATTTAGGCTATGCTCAAGATGGACTTAGATCAGATTTACAACAACACTTAACGGATATTCAAAAGAAAATTAAATTTAAATATGCTAGGTTTCAAGGTGTTTTTAGTGATGAAATGCTTAGTTATGGAGATGAAAATGATAGAGAATCAAACTATAATTTCAATAAAGTGGATAAATTAATAGATTTTTTATATAGTATAAATTTAAAACCATTTATTGAATTAGGAGATAAAGCCAAAGTGTTAAATCTTGTTTCTGATAAAGTTATGTATTTTAGAAATTCATCAGAAAGACAAAAAAGTTTTAATGAATCTTTAGAGTTATTAGAAAAATTTATGGTACATTGCATTAATAGATATGGAATTAATGAAGTAGAACAATGGTATTTTGAAATCTGGAAAGAGGGAGATAATGATTATGTTTTTTGGAGTGGCAAGTTTGACAAATATATAAATACCTTTAAAAATTATTATAAAATAATAAAAAGTATAGTACCTAATGCAAAGGTAGGAGGTCCAGGTTTCAATCCAGAGGTAAATATGAAGTGGTTTAACGAGTTTTTAAACCAGATGAAAAAATCAGATATTAAGATGGATTTTATATCTATATCTATATATCCTTATGAATTAATTGAAGATAGTAAACTAGAGAATATAAATAAGAAAAGTAATTTAGTTAATAAACAATACAAAGATGAAGATGGGGAATATTTAACACATTTATTACCCTCTAAGGATAGAAGTTATGCAAAAGTAAAGTTAGAAAAAATACGTAAAATAATTAAGGATTCAGAAATTTATATTCAAGAGTTCCATGTTACAGAATATAATTCTAGTATATCTCATAGGCATCCAGCTAATGATACAACTTTCAAAGCTGCATATATTACTAAAAATATTGTAGATAATTTAGATGAAACAGATAGCTTTGGTTATTGGCTTTGCTCAGATATTTCTGGGGAGCTGAAAGATTCAAAAAATTTATTATATGGAGACATGGGGCTTATAAGTGCAAATGGAATAAATAAGCCAGGATTTTATGCTTATGAAATGCTAGCTAAACTTGGAAGTAAGCTAATTGATAAAGGTGATGGATATATAATAACTAAAAAGTCTTCATATAATTATGAAATTATTACTTATAATTATAAACATTTTGATTATTTTTATTGTTTAAGTGAGGAAACACCAGTAAAGTTGGAGCAATATTACAATATCTATGAAAATCAAAAAAATTTGAATATATCTATTAATCTTAATGGAACAAAAAATGGTCGTTATAGAGTAAAGGAATATGTTTTAAATAGGGAACATGGAAGTGTTTTTGATGAGTGGCTAAATATGAGTGCCATTTATAATATTAAGAAAGATGAAATTGATTATTTGAAACAGATTTGTGTACCTAAACAAACAGTTTTTTATATAGAAAGCGAAGGGATGTTAAACTTAGAAAGTCACCTTTCACCACATGAAGTTAATTTTTTTGAGATTACATTTGAATATAGTTAAGAACTTTATTAAAGATTTAAAGGAAAATTCATTGTTAAAAGATAGTTGGTTATTTTACCAGCTATTTTTTTATTGGTTAAAAAATTTAGTTTCAAAATATAGATTTATAAATAAGTATAAAACGTATTCTAAGAGTTCTCTATAGGTATTTTTAAAAAGATATTAAAAATTTAATTCACTTTATTAATATAATTTTGTTTATTAAAAAATTTTAGCTATTTAATCAATAATATGAATAGAAATGAATAATTAAAAGAATGCGTTTACAAAAGGTGAAAAGGTACAATAAAGATGTTCAAAGAAGACTAAATCAAATCCCTAAATTAAAAATTATAAATTTACTATAAATAAGAAGAGAGGTAGTTAAGATGAAAAAATTAAAGATTGGATTTATTGGGTGTGGAGGAATTGCAAATCAAAAGCATTTTCCAGCATTGTCAAAACTTACAGATAAAGTAGAATTAGTTGCATTTTGCGATATTGCTGAAGAGAGAGCTGTAAAAGCTGCAAAAGAATTTGGTACAGAAGCTGCAAAAGTATACCTTAATTATAAGGAGTTAATCAAAGATGAGACTATCGATGTGATTCATGTATTAACACCAAATGTATCTCATGCAGAAATTACAGTGGCATCTTTAGAAGCTGGTAAACATGTTATGTGTGAAAAGCCGATGGCTATAAATAGTGCAGAAGCACAAAAGATGTTAGATGCAGCTAAGAGAACAGGCAAGAAATTAACAATTGGTTATCAAAATCGTTTCCGTTCTGATTCACTTGAAACAAAAGAAGCTTGTGAAAATGGAGAATTAGGTGAAATATACATGGCAAAAGCTCATGCTATAAGACGTAGAGGGGTTCCTACATGGGGAGTATTTCCAGATAAGTCTAAGCAAGGTGGAGGTCCATTAATAGATATTGGAACTCATGCATTAGATTTAACATTATGGTTCATGAATAATTATAAACCAAAAACTGTATTCGGATCAGTTTTTCAAAAACTAAAGGACAAACCAGAAGGAAATATGTTTGGACCATGGAATCCAGAAACTTTTGAAACAGAAGATTCTGCATTTGGATTTATTAAAATGGAAAATGGAGCAACTATATATTTAGAAGCTGCATGGGCATTAAATATGATTAATCCAAAAGAAGCACAAGTAACATTATGTGGCACTGATGCTGGAGCAGAAATGTTTGGGCTAGCTTTTGCAGATCAAGGATATGTTGTATTTAATAAAGTAGCCCATGGTAAATTAGTTCAATCTCAACCTTCAGATGCAGATGGAGTATTTGGATTTGAAGGAGCAGGACAATTAGAACAACGTGATGCAGAGGCTATTCAATGGATTGATTGTATATTAAATGATACAGAACCATTAGTTAAGCCAGAACAAGCTTTTGTTGTAACACAAATCTTAGAAGCAATTTACAAGTCAGCAGAGACTGGCAAGCCAGTAGAACTATAAGAATTCATATGTATTTGATATTCAAAGGGAACTGATAAGGTGTTTTATTTATCAGTTCCCTTTGTTAATAGAACTATAAATTTACTATTTTTGAAAAATAAAAAGATATAGAAGGAGAAATTTAAATGAGAAAGTATGGATTTGGTATAGATATAGCAAAAAAATAAAAATAAGCTTAATTAGTTGAAGATTTAGGGGAAAAGCTTGGTAGTGATTTAGCTATTATTTCATGTGTATGTGATCTGGAAGTGATTGTTATAGGAGGAGTTTCAAAAGCAGGAATTTATGGTGTAATGAGGTTGGCTTTAGACATATAAAATTAAAAAAGGTTAATATTTTGATTTAATTTATTAATCTTTTTTTATAAGATATGAAAATTATATATATTAAAACAACAATATAGATATAACTGACTAATTAAGAGAATGCGTTTACATAGAGGGAAAAGGTACAATAAGAATGTATCAAGGAACAAAAAAATAAAGATTAACAATAAATATAGACTTATAAGGAGATGAAAAAATGAAATTAGGATTAAACAGTGCTATTCTTGGTGAACTAAACTTTGAAGAATTAGTAGATTTTGCAGCTGAAAATAATTTAGAATGTTTAGAAGTTTGCTGCTGGCCAAAAGGAAAGGCTGAAAGAAGATATGCAGGGGTATCACATATAGATATATCAGAGTTAGATGAGGAAAAAGTAAAATATATTAATAATTACTGCAAGGAAAAAGGTGTGGAAATATCAGCACTTGGATATTATCCAAATACTTTAGACTCAGATTTAGAAAAAAGAAAAGTTTATGTTAATCATTTGTACAAGTTAATAGATGCAAGTGGAAAGCTTGGTGTAAATATGATTACAACTTTTCTTGGGAGAATTCCTAATAAAACTCTTGAGGAAAATTTAGAAATAGTAAAAGAAGTATGGCCTCCAATTGTAAAATATGCAGAAGAAAAAGGCGTAAAGATAGCTATTGAAAATTGCCCAATGTTATTTACAAATGATGAATGGCCAGGTGGACAAAACTTAATGACAACACCAGCTATTTGGAAAGAAGTATTTAAGATATTAGATAGTAATAATTTTGGAATTAACTATGATCCATCTCATTTTGTATGGCAACAAATTGACTATATTAAGCCAATATATGAATTCAAGGATAAGATATTCCATGTTCACTATAAGGACATAAAAATATTTAAAGATAGATTAGATGATGTAGGAATAATGGCTACACCACTTCAATATATGTCACCAAAGCTTCCAGGTCTTGGAGACGTAGACTGGGGAAAATATGTTTCGGCTTTAACTGATATAGGGTACAAGGGTTATACATGTATAGAAGTAGAAGACAAAGCATTTGAAGGATCAATTGAAGAAGCTAAAAAATCAGTAATTTTAACAGCAAAATATTTAAGGAATTTTGTGATTTAGATAAGGAGGAAATACAAATGAAAGTTAATTTCGGGATAATTGGTTTTGGATTTATGGGACACATACATGAAAAAACATTAAATTCATTAAAAGCTACAAATGTAACAGCTCTATGTGATATAGAAGAAAAAAGAATGTCAGATGCAATTACTGAAGGAGTTATAAAAACTACTAGTGTAGATGAGTTATTAAAAATAGAAGAAATCAATACAGTAATTATTTCAGTAAGTAACCATGTTCATAAGGAAGTCGTAATCAAGGCTGCAAAGGCAGGTAAGAACATAATTTGTGAAAAACCAGCAGCAATGAACGTTAAAGAGTATGATGAAATGATAGCTGTAGTAAAAGATGCAGGAGTATTATTTACAGTACATCAACAACGTAGATTTGATGAAGATTTTAGAACAGCAAAAGAAGTTTATGATAAAAAAGCTTTAGGAAATGTATTTACTATCCAGTCAATGCTATATGGAATAAATGGAAATATGCATGATTGGCATGTTTATAAAAAATATGGTGGTGGAATGTTATATGATTGGGGAGTTCATTTAATAGATCAAATTCTTTATATGGTTGATAGTAAAGTAAAGACTATATTTGCTGATTTAAGAAATGTCATTAATGAAGAAGTTGATGATTACTTTAAAATTCTATTTAAATTTGAAAATGGAGTAACAGGAGAAATTGAGCTTGGAACATATTTTTTAGCAGACAAACCAAAGTGGTTTGAAAGACATTGGTTTATAGGTGGAGATACTGGAAGTATGTATAGTGACGGTTTTGAACCAGAAGGAAAAATTGCCAGAACAACAAGACTTCTTAAAAATGTTCCAGGAAAAACTACTATGACAGCTTCAGGGCCAACTCGTTCATTCGGACCACCACCAGAAGGGGTATTAATAACAGAAGAACTACCAAAGGTAAATGTTGCTCATATTATGTTCTTTGAAAATTATTTAAATGTATTAGAAGGTAAAGAAGAATTGATTATAAAAGCACCTGAGGTAAGAAGAGTATTAGCTGTTATGGAAGCAGTAAGAGAGTCAGCTGCAACAGGAAGATCAATAGATTTTGAATAAAATTTAGATGAGAAAGGAAGAAAAAATTATGTCAAATATTAAACGTTCAGTAAGTTTTTATAGTTTACAAGATCAATATGCCAGAGGAAAAATGAATTTAGAGGATATATTTAAGTTTTTAAAGGAAATTGGGGCAGAAATGGAGTTTATAAGTGACCAAATGCTTAAAGGAACTCCTCATCCATCAGAAGAATCATTAAAAGAATGGGACAGACTTATGTCTAAATATAAAGTGAAACCAGTTTGTAATGATATTTTTATAAATACATGTCTTTATAAAAATAGGACATTAACAACTAAAGAAGCTACAGATGCATTAATTGAGGAAATTAAATTAGCTAATCGTTTAGGATTTAAATTGGTTAGACTTGTATCAATGACACCTCCAGAAATTATTGAACCAGCTTTGCCTTATGCAGAAAAATATAATGTGACGCTAGCTATAGAAATTCATGGGGGAATGAGCTTTGATCACCCAATGACAAAAGCATTCATTGATGTTATTCATAAAACAAATTCACCATACATTGGTATTGTTGTTGACACAGGAATATTCTGTAGAAGACATCCAAGAGTAGCAACAAGTTACTTCAGAAGCTTAGGGGTAAATGACGATGTTATTAAATATATAGATGATATTTTTGCTAATGGAACTGATCCAAAACAATTTTTTACAAAGCAAGGTGGTAGGCCAAAAGAGTTAACTGATTTATGTAAAAATGAGATTGACCATATGTACACTATATTTGCTGATGGTTATGAAGCTAGTGATTTTAGCATTTTAGATGAACATATAGCTTATATTAAGCATATTCATGGGAAAGTATATGAAATGACAGATGATGGTGTAGAATATTCAATACCATATGGAGAATTAATTAAATATTTAGATGAAAAGGGATATGAAGGATATATTTCAACTGAATATGAAGGAAATAGATTTACTCTTGATGGTGAAGAAGTTAAAGAACTTGAACAAGTAAAAAAACATCAAGAAATGTTAAAAAAATATATTGATAAGTTAGGAAGATAGGAGGAAAAAAGTATGTTTGATAATTATGTATTTAGCGAAAATACTTGCAAAAACGTATCAGATAAAAATGGAAAAGTTAAGGGATTTCAAATGAAGACATTAATAACTTATTATAGAGGAATACCATTATCCATGGTCCATAATATAAAAGTAGAGGTAGATGGAGTTGAAGTGCCAAGAGAAAGCATCAAATTTAGTCCTAATGGAGAGGATTATTTTACTCTAAATGAAATGGAAACAGTTACTACTTATAAATGGGAATATGGTGAAGAAGCTACTGTATTTGTTGAAAAAGAAGGGGGACTTTCTAAAGGAGAGCATGATGTTAAACTAACTACGGTTATAAGAGTTGCATATATTCCAGTACCTTTTGAAGGGGAAAGGACTAGAACAGTTACAATAAAATAAACATTTAATGTGCTAGTAAAAGTAATTACTAGCATGTGAAAAAAAGGAGATTAAAATTCATGAGTAAAAAGAAAGTATTAGGTATTTCATTTGGAAGAAAAATGAGCAATACTGAAGTTATGATAAAAACTGCACTAATGGAATGTGAAAATGTAGGTACTGAAGTAAAATTTATTCGTGCTGATGATTTAAATATTCAAGATTGTACAGGCTGTATAGGTTGTGTAGTAAGTTTATTGCATGGTGGAAATGGAAAGTGCCACTTAAAGGATGAAATGTACATTATAGATGAGGCACTTATGGAATGTGATGCAGTTATTGTAGGATCTCCTACATATGTATTATCACCAACAGGAAAGTTTAAAACTGTATGTGATAGATTAGGGCCTTCACATGACATTGCATTTAGAACAGAAGCAAAAAAGAAAGGTATAGAAATGGGTAAGAACCCAGAACAATTACCAGATGAAAGATCATTTAAACCAAGGGTGGCAGCCCTTATTACAGTTGGAGGTGCTATGACACAAAACTGGCTATCATTTGCTATGCCAACTATGTATGAATTTACAATGTCTATGGGGATTAATGTAGTGGATAAGTATGAATACTTTGGGGCTATGGCTCATGAGCATGTAGTTGGAAATCAAGAAGTAATGGATCGTATGGTAGTAATGGGACAAAATATAGAAGATGCTATAAATTGCGAAACAGAAGAAGAAATGAAGAAATGGAGAGGTGCTGATGAAGGCGTTTGTCCAGTATGTCATTGTGATATGCTTACTATAATGCACAATAAAAATCAAGTAGAGTGCCCTGTTTGTGGAATTAGTGGAGAGTTAACTTTAGGGGATGGAAAAATTAGGATTAACTTTAGTGAAGTTGAGCAAAAGAGATCACGTTTATTCTATGATGGGAAATTAGAACATCAGGTTGAAATTTCCACAAAAGCTGTTGGACCTGGACAAATTCCAAATAAACAAGAATTACTTGAAAAATATAAAGGATATGGAGAGTAAAATTACAGAATTGAAGCGTTAGAATTAAAAGGAGTAGATTTTTATAAAAGTTTACTCCTTTTCTTTTTAATAGATATTTGTTAATTAAGTTAATATTTAAGATTGGTTTTTTAATTTTTATGTAAGGTTATTAGAGAAATGCTACATAAGTATAAGAAAATGAATAGAAATAGCTAACTATATGAAGGCGTTTACAATAGGTGGAGGATATAATAATAGCATAAACATAAGAATTAAATTAAAATTATGAATACAAATTTTAATTTGTAGATCAAGTAAACGTAACCACGCGTTCGGATTAACCTATTGACAATGAATAATGAAGGATAGAGGAGGGATTAAGAATAATGTTTAAGAGTTTAAACAAAAGTGTACAAGATATATTGTACACATACTGATATTCCAAATTTAATAGAAAGTTTCCAGACCATCATTAAATAAAGATTATCAGTATGCAATTTACAATATTATTATACTTAGTCAATAATAATTTTACAACAGAAAGTGATACAAGAAATTAATTATCAAGATTCAATATATATTATCTATTTAGGATAGAAGGGAGAAAATATATGAAACTAGAAACTTTAGGTGATGTTAAAATACAAAATAATAATGAGGTTAAATTGAAAAAGTCAGAAAAATTAAGTTATGGATTGGGGGATTTTGCATCAAATTTAATATGGGGATTTATTGGAAGCTTTCTTCTTTATTATTATACTGATGTTGCTCTGATACCAGTAGCAGCAACTGCAACATTATTTCTATTTGCAAGAATTTTAGATGCCTTTATAGATCCTGTAATTGGTGGTTTTGTTGATAGAACAAATACAAAGTATGGAAGAACTCGTCCATATATTCTTTTTGGAATAATACCCCTTGCTATAATTTTAGTATTAACATTTACTTCTTTTAATATATCTAATACAGGGAAAATAATATATGAATATATTACTTATATAGTTATTGGAATAGTTTATTCTGTGGTAAATATTCCTTACGGGGCTTTAATGCCATTAATGACAAGAGATACTAATGAAAAAGCTCAGTTATCTAGTTTTCGCATGATTGGAATGGCAGCAGGAAATATATTTGTAACAGCTGGCACTATGCCTCTTGTAAAGGTATTAGGAAAAGGAGATGAAAAAACGGGATTTATCCTTACAACTATTTTGTATGCAATAATTGGTGTTTGTTGCTACTTAACTGTTTCGTTTAAATGTAAAGAACGTTATATTGAGTCAAATACTATTGAAAAAAATAAATCAAAAGCTAATATTATAAAAACATATAAAAATGCTATGAGAAATGTACCATGGGTAACTACTATTATTTTTGCTTTGTTTATGTTTGTAAAGATAGGTGCAGTTACAGCTATAACAATATATTTTTGTAACTGTGTTCTAAAAAATTCAGCTATGGTTTCTATACTTTTACCATTACAATATGTATCATTATTTTTTTCATCAGCAATTGCCCCATTATTTATTAAGAAATTTGGTCATAGAAATGCAAATATAATTAGTTTAATTATTTATAGTATATCATTTTGTATTATGCCATTTTTTAGTGATAATATGACTATATTTATAGGAGTTTATTTTATAGGAAATATTTTTGGAGGAATTGGTTCAGGATCTGTATTTGGAATGACAGCAGATTCAGTTGATTATAATGAATGGAAGTTTGGAGAACGTTCAGAAGGAACTCTTTATGCAGGTTATAGTTTTGCAACTAAAGTAGGTATGGCCATTGGTGGTGCAGTTATTGGATATGTATTAGCTTTTGCAGGGTATAATGCTAATAATATCTCATCTAGTATAGTTAACCATATTAATCTAATTTACTATACAGTTCCTGTGTTATGCAGCATAATACAAATAGTATCATTGTTATTCTATAATTTAGATTCTATTCACCCTCAAATAGTTAGGGAATTAGAAGAGAAAAATAAACAAGAGGCTTAAAGTTTTTAAAAAGAATTAAATTTAATATATTGCAGTAGACATTTGGTATAGATGTTTACTGCATTTAATATTTTAACAGCAAAATTATTAATCTCAAATAAGAGATTTTAATTATTATATGTATATAGTAATATTAAAGCTTATGATAGGCACAGCAATTTATAGCAAAAAAGATTTTATAAGGTTATAATGTATTAAAGGTGGTGAAATAAGTTTGTTCTTTATAGGTGTATTTGGGATAGAAGATAAAAGTAAAGAAATAAAAACATTAGATAGTGTAACTTGCAAATGTTGTAAAACAGGAGTTACAGTTAGATTAATAAAAAAATACAGCTTTTTTCACCTTTTCTTCATTCCGATTTTTAAGTGGAATGAAAGTTATTATATAATTTGTAATAGATGCAATAGGATATTTAGCATTCCAAAGGAAAAAGGAAAGGCTATGGAAAATGAAGAAAATATAGAGATTATTTATTGGGACATGATTGAAGTGAGTAATGATTTCGATATTATAAATAGATGTAAAAATTGTGGGGCTGAAATAGATAAAAATTTTATTTATTGTCCAAAATGTGGAGAGAAAATTAGATAATTATATAAAGAAAGCTTAGCATTATACGATAATGGAATATATAGGGAAAAATAAAGAAAAGAAGGAAAAGTTATGCAAATAAGTTGGGGTGTAAATGCTTTAAAACTGTGTAATCAAATGAATATTCATCAAAATAAGATTAATAGATCAATTCAAAGACTCTCTTCAGGACTAAGAATTAATAGTGCTGCAGATGATCCAGCTGGATTAGCTATATCTGAAAGAATGAAAGCTCAAATTAGAGGCTTAGAAGTGGCAAAACGTAATGCTGAAGATGGTGTATCTATGCTACAGACAGCTGATGGCCAACTTCAAGGTGTACAGAATATACTGCAAAGATTAAATGAATTATCTGTTCAAAGTGCTAATGGAACTTATTCTGAGTTTGATAGGGCTGCTATGTCTGAAGAATTTAATCAATTATTAGATACTATTGGTGGAATAGGAAATAATAGTGAATTTAATACAATACCTTTATTTAAAGATAAAGATGGTAGTGGTAGTAATAAGTTTCACATTCAAGTTGGTGCAAATGCAGGGCAAGCTATTGAAATAGATACTGGAGTTATGAATGTTGGAAATCTTGGACTAAATGGGGTAAATATAAATACTCCAGAAGAAGCAGAAAAGGCTATGACAGCAGTAAAAAATGCTATAGATAAAGTATCTATTCAAAGAGGAAAAATTGGAGCTTATGAAAATAGATTAGAATATACAATAGATAATATAGATAATTATTCAGAGAACTTAACAAGTGCTTTATCAAGAATAATAGATGTTGATATGGCAAAGGAATCTATGGAATATGCAAAAAATAGTATGTTACTTGAAGTGACTCAAGCTCTTATGGTACAAGTTAGGAAGCAAGAAGAAGGTATGGTGGATTTATTAAAATCTATGATGGATAGCAATAATAGAAGATAATAATTATTAAAAAATAGAAAGTGTTTATTGAAGTGTTTAAAATATAATAGTATCATAGTAGGTAAGAAGAGATAAGTTAATGGAGAATAATAAAAAATTCTCCATTTTCATTTTTAAGGAGGAACAAATGTTAAATATAGGATGTCATTTATCAACAACTAAAGGCTTTGAAAATATGGGAAAAGAAGCAATTCAAATAGGAGCAAATACATTTCAATTTTTCACTCGTAATCCAAGAGGCGGGAAAGCAAAAGAAATAGATAAGAGTGATGTAGAGGCACTTTTAAAAATATTAGAAGAAAATAAGTTTGCAAAATTATTAGCTCATGCACCATATACATTAAATGCATGCTCAGCAGATGAGAGAACAAGAGAATATGCTAAAGAAATGATGAAAGATGATTTGAAGAGAATGGAATATCTGCCTAACAATTTATATAACTTTCATCCAGGAAGTCATGTTAAGCAAGGTGTAGATGTTGGAATAAATTATATAGTTAGTTTATTAAATTCTGTTATCAAACCAGAGCAAACTACAAAAATATTGTTAGAAACAATGGCTGGTAAAGGAACAGAGATTGGAAGAAATTTTGAGGAGATAGCAGAGATAATAAGTAAGGTAGAACTTAATAATCATTTAGGAGTTTGTTTAGATACTTGTCATGTATATGATGCTGGATATGATATAGTAAATAGCTTGGATGCTGTTTTAGATGAATTTGATAGAATAATAGGATTAAATAGATTACATGCAATTCATCTAAATGATAGCAAAAATCCATTTGAAAGTCATAAAGATAGACATGAAAAGATTGGAGAAGGATCTATAGGGATAGAGGCAATTACAAGAATTATAAACCATCCAAAGCTCAGACATATGCCATTTTTCCTTGAAACACCTAATGAGCTTGATGGATATGCAAAAGAGATAGAATCATTAAGAGGTATGTATAAATAATATTAAAAAAATCATAGCATTATAATTTAGATATTGAAGATAATATAAATATTGATATTTATGTTAGGAGATGATGTTGTGAGTGAAAAGAAGGATTGTGGTTGCAAAAGCCAACAAGAGAAAGAAAGAAAATCAAATAACGGCAAAACTAAACATACTAGCAAAGTAAACCAAAAAGATTGATAGCAAATTTTAGAGTCAGCAATTTAGCTGACTTTTTTTGTAATTATTTCATTGTTGATTATCTTCTAATAAATTTGAAATTATATTTAGAATGGTATCTGATTTTTTGTTTAACTCTTTATTTTTAGAAGTAAATTTTTCAATAACACTTATACCTCCAATTATAAAAAATAAAATTACAATGGATAAAACAGAATTAAGGATAGTAGGTTCGATTGGCATATATTATACCTCCTTTCTTTGTAACTATTAACATATTTTGAGAAGCGATATATAACAATTATATTTTATTCTATGAATAATTCAAGAAAAAATCCTTTTAACCTAAAAACTTTGATATATTAATGATTTATATTGACAAAATATATGGAGGATAATATACTGATATCACTAATATCGAGTATCGATATTAAAGAGGTGAAAAAGATGCCAAGAGAGCAATTTCAAAATCTAACAGAGCCAATGTATTATATATTAATTTCACTATTAGAAGAAAAATGTGGAGTAGATATTATGGCAGATGTAATTAAAATATCAAATGGAAGAGTAAAAGTTGGACCAGGGACATTATATACTCTCCTTGGAAAATTTGAATCAGAGGATATTATAAGGGAAACAGAAGTACAAGGAAGAAAGAGAAGTTATATTATTACTGATAAAGGAAGAAATATACTTCAAGAGGAGTATAAGAGATTAAAAACTTTAGTTAAGGATGGGGAAGGGTATATAGGTGAAGATTTATGATAGGAAAAGATACAAAAACTAAATTTCTATTTTATCAGCCATATGAATGTGCAGCTTTAGGAGAGTATCTAGAAAAGGTGGCTGAAAAAGGATGGTTATTAGTCTCAGCTACAAGTTTTGTTTTTAGATTTAAAAGAATTGAGCCTAAAAAATTAAAATATTCAGTAGAAGTTGTAAAGAAAGTTTCTATGTTTGATAGGAAAAATAGTGATGCTGCTTTAGAATATAGAGAATATTGCACAGCAGCTGGGTGGAATTTTGTATGTGAGGTAGGCAAACTTCAGGTATTTTATACAGAGTATGATGATAAAGTAATTATTCCTCTTCATACAGATGAAAAAGAGAAGTTCAAGTTAATTTACAAGTATTTTTCAAGCAATATAATTAATCAAATTGTTATAGTTTTATGTGGAATATTTTTTTTATATACTCAATTAGGAATTAGTTTAGATTATACTTTCTCATCTAATTTTGCTTTATTTGCAGTATTAATGTGGATATTTCTTCTAGGAATTAATATTATAGAAATTACTAATTTCTTGATTTGGGGAATTAAATATTTGAAAAGAAAAAAAGATGATGAACCAATTAAGTATAGTGGATATAAACAGTTTCGTATAAAGAGTTTAATTAAATTAATTTTTGAAGTAATTGTAATTTCTTCAATAGTCATCTACTTTATTTTTGATTTACTGAAAAATAATACAAGTGGAGAAACATTATTTTTAATCTTTATTGTACCTATTGTAATAAATATAGGAACAGCAGTATTTATTAGAATAAGTAAACTTTCAAAAAAAAGCAATATAGGAATAACTATTGGGGGATTTTTAGTTTCTATTTTAGTAGTCATAATGCTTATGGCAATGTTTGTAATTAATAATGAGTTTATAAATGAAAAAATAGGAACTACTGAAAATAAGACTTTAACATTATTAGATTTTGGAATAGAAAACAAAGATGAGAAAACTAACCCATTTATTTATCAAGAAAGTATCTTAGCTAAAAGAGAAGATTATTCATATGAGAATGGAGAAGAAAAATTAAGTTATGATGTCTTTGAAAGTAATCATCCTTGGGTAATTAAATTTTATGAAGCATCTATACTTAGACGATATGATAGGCTTGTAAAAAAGAAAGAAATGAAAGATCTTAAGCTTAATGAAGTGAAATTTCAGGGTATGAATAATATTAAAGTATATCAAACAGATAATAAAAGAAAGTTTATATTAGTATCACAAAATAGAGTAGTAGAGACATCAAAAAATCTCAAGAATTTTAATGATGAAGAATTTTTAGATATTGTATATAAAAAGTTATTTTAGTTGAAAATTAAGTGGTTAAATCTTGTAAAGGCGCATTTTTACAGCATATTCTTCAGAATATCACCATATATATTCTATAGAATATTACCATACAAGAATATAGTGCTAATAATTCCTAGAAATTTCATTTGAGTGTTTAACTGTTGGTTAAATAATATGAGTAAAAGTTAATTATCTATCTATTGGGCATATTTATAAAAACATGTATAATAATCCCATAGAGCTCTAAATAGAAAATAGGGAGTAGAAATATGGAGTTAGTGATAGGAAAAGTAATTAGTTCATTAAGAAAAGAAAAAGGTATCACCCAAGAAGAGTTGGCAAAGGCAGTTGGGGTATCCACTCCAGCAGTATCTAAATGGGAAAGTGGAATATCATATCCTGATATAACTCTTTTGCCTATAATTGCTAGGTACTTTAATATATCAACAGATAAATTACTAGATTTTCAGAAAGATTTAACTAAGAAAGAAGTAGTAAAAATAGCAAAAGAATGTGCAGAAAGATTTGAAAGTATAAAATACAGTGAAGCCATGAAGTTTAGTGAAGATTATTTAAGAGAATATCCTAATAATAATCTATTAAAAATAAGGATAGCTCATTTATTTTTCATGTATTTAGCTAGGTCTCAAGAGGAAAAATTGCAAGATCAATCTTTAAATAGAGCTATAGAACTATCAGAAGAAGCAAGTAAAAGTTCAGATTTAGAAGTGAAACAAGCTGCTCTTGTTTATTTAAGTTCATTATATAATATTACAGGTAAGACTAAAGAAGCTATAGAGATATTAGAGTCTTTTCCTAAAACACAGTATGAATCAGATATTATATTAGCTTCAATTTATATAAAGGAAAAAGAATTTGAAAAAGCTAGAAAGATAGAACATAAGAATTTATACAAAAATATTAATAGTACATTAATGAATCTTCATGCTATGTTTAATTTGGCTATTGAAGAAAAGAATTATGAATTTGCTTTAAAGTTAGCTGGAAAATGTAAAAATATTATTCAACTTTTTGATTTAGATAACGTTATGCTTCCAACAAATTATTTAGTATTTCTTGAAGCCTATACACTAATAAAAAATGAAGAACTAACATTAAAGTATTTAGAAGAGTATGTTGAATCAGTTAGACATATGGAGCCAGCATCAAAGTGTTTAGCAAATAATGAATATTTTAATACAATGGAAGCTGGAGATAAAATAATATCAGAAGAGTATCTTAAAAATAGTTTGAAATTATCTATTACATTAGATAAGAAATTTGATTTTGTTAAAGATAAAGATAGATATAAGGAATGCATTAGAAAGTTATCTAAAATAAAGTGATAAAAAATAGCCTGTGCCTTAAGTTGTAAGGTGCAGGCTATAATTAATATCAAATTAAAAAATAAGAGTAATATGTATAGAGTTTATTTAACTTATTTTTTTATGCGAAGTTTTATTTTTTGAAGTCTCTTATCTTTAATTTCTTCTATATTAAAGATAAAGTTTTCATATTTAATATCAGCTTTATCTAAGCTCTCAGGAATACGTCCAAGAAGAGTTATTATAAATCCACCTATAGTATCAAAATTGTCATTTTCAATTTTCATATGGAAATGCTCATTAAAATCTTCAATTGAAAGCATACCATCAATTAAAAAGGTATTATTATCAATTTTCTTTATATCTAATTCATCTTCATCATATTCATCTTCTATATCTCCCATAACCTCTTCAATAAGGTCTTCTATAGATACTATACCAGAGAAGCCACCATATTCATCTATTAATATGGCCATATGATTTTTAGATGATTGTAATTCTTTAAATAGCTCGTCTATATTTTTAGTTTCAGGCACAAAATAAGGTTGGTGTAAGATACTTCTGATATCTATATTTTCAAAACCAAGTTTTCTTGCTTCAACTATAAAGTCTTTCATATAAAGAATACCTATTATATTATCAGTATCACCTTCGTATACTGGTATTCTTGAATATCTTTCAAGTATTAGTTCATCTAGATATTCTTTAATTGGAGTATCTATATTAATTAAGTATACTTCAGTTCTTGGAGTCATAACTTCATCAGCTAATTTGTTATCAAACTCAAATATACTATTTATCATTTCTTTTTCAGTTTCATTAATGACTCCATGTTCTTGTCCAACTTCAATCATTGATTTAATTTCTTCTTTTGATACCTTTTCATCTAAGTCATCTGTTTCAAGGCCAGTTAATCTAATTAAGATTCCAGTTGACGCTGAAAGCAGCTTTACAAATGGTACTGTTATTTTAGATATGTATACAATAGGTATTATAGAAAACATCGCAATAGCTTCTGCTTTTTGTAGTGCTATTCTTTTAGGGAATAATTCACCAAATACTAAAGTTACATAAGAAAGTAGTATAGTAACTACAACTAAAG
This sequence comes from Clostridium sp. SHJSY1, assembly GCF_031626875.1. Classification (NCBI taxonomy): domain Bacteria; kingdom Bacillati; phylum Bacillota; class Clostridia; order Eubacteriales; family Clostridiaceae; genus Clostridium; species Clostridium sp. SHJSY1. The sequence continues at coordinate 157,141 of NZ_JANDMF010000001.1, read as the reverse complement.
ATATCTGTCCACTATACGGGATATTAAGCTTATCTAAATATATGGATAAACTACCTGATATTCCTGTAGCAGCGGAAGCACTTGAAAAGAATCCAGCAAGTGTTATTCCTACCTGAACTGTTGATAAGAACCTTGTTGGTTCTTCCATAAGTTTTAGTAAAAATTTAGCTTTTTTATTTCCTTCATCTGCAAGCATTTTCATCTTGTTTTTGTTTAAAGATACTATAGCCATTTCTGCAGAAGAGAAAAATGCATTAATTGCTGTTAAGATGACTATTAAGATTATTTGCGACATTATATTTGCCGGCTCGGGTTCTAATTCCATTAATTAATTCCTCCAAAAATAAAATTTTATAGCTATGATAACATAGAAAACGTTAATAGTAAAGATATTAATTTTAAAATATATATGATATATAAGAATCTATTAATGTTTTTTTGCTATAATATAAAATATAACATATGAAAGTTTTTAGGGAGGCAAAATGGCAACAAATACATCAATTAAAGAGAGAAACAAGGTTAAAATGAAGGAGCCTAAAAAATACAAAGTAGTAATGTATAATGATGATTTTACACCTATGGAATTTGTAGTTTATATATTAGAGAATATATTTAAAAAAAGTGAAGAAGAAGCAGTACAAATTATGATGAGTGTTCATAAAGGTGGGAAAGCAGTAGTTGGGATATATTCTTATGATATAGCAAAGACAAAAGCAGATACAGCTATTTCATTGTCAAGGCAAGAAGGTTATCCTTTTAGAATAAAAGTAGAAGAAGTATAGGAGGATTAAAAATGAAGTATTCTAATGTAGTAAATGATTTACTTGGAAAAATGATAAGATTTGCTAAAGATAAAAACCATGAATATATTACTCCAGAACACTTTTTATACACAATTACATTTAATAATAGCTTTGAACAAAGTTTTAAAAATTGTAATGGGGATATAAATAAACTTAGAAGTGATTTAGAAAGTTATTTAGAAGAAAATATAGATAAAATTCTAGATGGGGATCCTATAGTTAGCAGTGGATTAAATGAAGTGTTGTCTTATGGTAGTTTGCAGGCTGCATCTTCAGGAAAAGAAGAAATTGAGCTTACACATATACTAGCAGGGATAATGAATTTAAAAGAAAGTTTTGCTGTTTTCTATATATCATCTCAAGGAATAGAATGGACTAATTTACTTTATGAAATGTGTGAGATAGATGATACACATAAAGAAGAAATAGAAAAAACAGAACTAAGTGAAGAGCAAAATTTAAGTTGGAAACAATATATTACTTGTCTTAATGATAGAGTTGAAGAAACAAATCCACTTATAGGTAGAAGTAAAGAACTTGAAAGAACAATGCAGATACTTTGTAGAAGGTATAAGAATAATCCTATCCATATAGGAGAAGCAGGAGTTGGAAAAACTGCTATAACAAATGGATTAGTAAAGCTTATTAATGAAGGAAAAGTTCCTGAAAAGCTGAAAAATTCAAAGGTGTTTTCAATTGATCTAGGGACAATGCTTGCAGGCACTCAGTATAGAGGAGATTTTGAAAAAAGATTTAAGATGATTATGGATGGGGTAGCAAAGGAAGATAAACCTATCATATATATAGATGAAATTCATAATATTGTAGGGGCAGGATCTATAGGAGGAGGTTCCTTTGATGCATCTAACATGTTAAAGCCATATTTAACAGAAGGAAAAATTAGATTTATTGGAGCTACTACTTATGAGGAATATAATAAACATTTTGCAAGTAGTAAAAGTTTAACTAGAAGATTTCAAAATATAGATGTTAAAGAACCATCAATAGAAGAAAGTATTGAAATTTTAAATGGACTAAAAAAATATTATGAAGATTACCATAATGTTAAATATGGTAAAGGAACAATAGAACATGCAGTCACCCTTAGTGATAAGTATATAAATGAGAGATATTTACCAGATAAAGCTATAGATTTAATTGATGAAGCTGGAGCTTATAGAGTTATGAATCCTTTAAATAAAAAGATTCAAACTGTTGATAAGAAGCTTATTGAGGAAGTTCTTTCAAAGATATGTAATATTCCAAAGCAAACTGTAGAAGGTGATGAAGTAAAGAAATTAGGTAGTTTAGAAAAGAAGCTTAAATCACAAGTATTTGGACAAGATGATGCTATAGAGAAAGTTGTAAATGCAGTTAAGCTTTCTAGAGCAGGATTAAATGATGATAATAAACCAGTTGCAAGTTTATTATTTGTAGGACCTACAGGTGTTGGTAAGACTGAAATTGCTAAAGAGTTAGCCAAAACTTTAGATATAGAACTAATAAGGTTTGATATGAGTGAATATGTGGAAAAACATACAGTAGCAAAGCTTATTGGAGCTCCAGCAGGATATGTAGGTTATGAAGAAGGGGGATTGTTAACTGATGCTGTTAGAAAAAATCCTCATTCAGTATTACTTTTAGATGAAATTGAAAAAGCTCATGGTGATATTTTTAATATTTTACTTCAAGTTATGGACTATGCAACGCTTACAGATAATAAGGGGAGAAAAACTGATTTTAGAAATGTAATATTAATAATGACCTCTAATGCAGGAGCAAGTAAACTTAATAAATCTCTTATAGGATTTGGAGAAAGACATATTAATACAGATGTAATAAATGATGAAGTAAAAAGAACATTTACTCCTGAGTTTAGGAATAGATTAACTAAGGGAGTTATATTTAATGGATTGAATAAGAGTATGGCAATAAAGATTGTGGAAAAGCAATTCAAAATATTAAGTGAGAAACTAAAAAATAAAGGAATTGAATTATCTTTATCAAAAGCATGTTCTGATTTTATTGAAGAAAAAGGAACTAGTGAAGAATATGGGGCTAGAGAAATTAATAGAGTTATAGATACAGAGATAAAACCTTTATTAGTTGATGAAATGTTATTTGGTAAACTAAAAAAAGGTGGTAAGTGTAGAGTAAATTGCATTAATAAGAAAGTTATTATTGAAATAGGTGAAGAAAATTAAATTATAAGAAACAGAGAGCTTAGAAATAATTAATCTAAGCTCTTTGTTTCTTTTTACTTTTAAAACATTTTATAAAGCTAAGTGCCAGTAATCCTTGCCCTAAATAATAAACAAAAAGATTAACATAACTAAATATAATAGGACAATCGTTATAGAAAACAAGGAATAGCAAAATAAAATCAGAAATAAAGAATAATATGGCACCTGTTATAGTGAGAAAAGTAAAAATCTTATTTTCCTTTCGCAATTTTAATAAAGAAAGTGCTTTTGTAACCATAAAAACAAGTATAGAAGCATATATTAGGACAAGTGTTAACATATCTTTAAAAACAAACCCATCCTTAAGCAAAATAAAGGATATAGATAAAGTTATAAGAAAAATATATAATAAAAAATCCTTAAAGGTAAATGCTGTTAGATATATAAATCCTGAAATAAAAAAAATATGAGCGAAAGCAAAACTACATACACCTAAAAGAAAAAATTCATTGCCAGAAAAAGCTAAAAAAATATCTCCAAATAAGCAAAATATTAATCCCAAAAACATTAGAGTAAAATATGTTTTGTTTCCATGAGATTTTTTAAAACTAAAATAAGAACAAAAGACAAAGCATAAACTACATAAGGTTTTAAAAAATACTTCATAATGACCCATTGGAAATATATTGAAGTACCCTAGAGGGAAAAGTAGAATTAGCATTAATATGAAAAATATAAATGGTAACATTGCAAATACTCCTTATAAATTATATCTATTATAATTATACAATAAATTAGAAAAAGTGATAATGATTGTATGAATTATATTGTTAAAAAATACACATTGTGGAATACTGTGTTACAAAGTAGTATAATAAGATTATTACAGATTAAATAAAATTTGACTTAATGAGGAGGATATAAAATGAGTTTTGATAAAGATTGTTTTTACTGTGTAAAAGATAGCAGATTATCAGATTTAATGATTGAAATTTGTGAATTAGAATCATCAATATTATATTTATTTAAAGAACAAACACATAGAGGTAGATGTTTAATAGCATTTAAAGGTCATAAAAGTGAAATGTTCGAATTAACAGAAGAAGAGAGAAATGGGTTTGCTAAAGATATTGCAACTGTTGGACAAGCACTTCATAAAGCTTTTTCACCAGCGAAAGTAAACTATGGAGCTTATGCAGATACTATGAAGCATCTACATTTTCACATTGTACCTAAGTATGAAGGTGGACCAGAATTTGGTGGAACATTTACAATGAACCATCAAAAGACTTATTTAACAGATGCTGAGTATGAAGAGTTGATTGATACTATCAAAAAAAGCTTATAATAATAGAGAAGTGAGAGTTTTTGTTTTTCATTCTCAACTTTCAATTCTGATAAAAAAGGTGGCTAAGCCACTTTTTTTATTTTATAACGAATTTTGAAATCATATTTTTCATTTTGTAAAATAAAAGAAGACTATAAAAGAACATTGGAAATTTCAACAATAATTGTGGATTATTTATTGTAAATTGTGAATTGTAATATATAATGATATAATGTTCATTGAAAATTGATATGATGTAGTAAGCTAAATTAGATATTTGGAATAAAACAAAGGATATTGTAAAAATACTTTTAACAATCTTTTCTTTTACATTGGAGGAATTGCAATATATTATAATTTGAAAAATATTGAAATTAATAAATATTTGAATGATATTATATTATTCATTGCTTTGGGGTTATTTTGTTTTATTCCTTTAATAGGAAATCAAATAGTTATAACAACACTATGGTGGAGAGTGATATTTTCATTATTATGTTTTGTAATTGTTGTTGAATTTTATAAGTTAAAAATAGATATTCCAAAAGTTATTGGAAGGCCATTTGAATTATTTGGGATAGCTACATATGGGGTGTATCTTTTACATCCAGTAGTACATTTTTTATTAACAGGTATATTCAAAAAGTTTAATATTTTAGGTAATATAGTTAATAGAAGTGTAGTTATGATAATTTCTGTATCATTTGTAACAGTTATTTTGTCATTAATAAGTTATTATAAATTTGAATCAAAATTTATGAAATATGCTAGTAAATCTTTTAGATTAAGTAAAAAGAAGTCTTATTAATAAATTTTATAAAATAAATTAGTGTGATATAGTTATGTTTAATATAAAAATGAGGTGTTAATATGAGTAATATAGCAGGTCAAGGGTGTGAAAGATTAATTCCAGAAGAAGAAAAGAAACCCTTAAAAGAAATAGAAAGAAGTATAGTAAAAAGATATAGAAAAACAATTTGGTCTAAATTTGTAAAAGCAGTTAAGGATTATAATCTTGTTGAAGAAGGAGATAAGATTGCAGTTGCTATCTCAGGTGGAAAAGATAGTATACTTATGGCAAAGTTATTTCAAGAGTTACAAAAACATGGGCAAGTAAAGTTTGATTTAGAGTTCATAGCAATGGATCCAGGATATCATCCGCAAATAAAAGAACTTTTAAAAGATAACTTAGAGTATTTAAATATAGATGCACATATATATGAATCAGGAATATTTGGAGTAGTGGATAAAATGGCACAGGATTATCCATGTTATTTGTGTGCAAGAATGAGAAGAGGATCGTTATATGCAAAAGCTCAAGAGCTTGGATGTAATAAGTTGGCTTTAGGGCATCATTATAATGATGTTATAGAAACAACTTTGTTAAATGTCCTTTATGGTGGAAATTTTAAAACTATGCTTCCAAAACTTAAGGCTAAAAACTTTGAAAATTTAGAGCTTATAAGACCATTGTATTATGTTGAGGAAGAATCTATAAAAAGATTTATAAATTATAGTGGAATCTGGCCTTTGAATTGTGCATGTATGATTGCAGCGAAGAAAATTGGAAATAAAAGATATGAGATAAAAGAACTTATAAAAGAACTTAAAACAAAATTTGATGGTGTAGATAAGTCAATATTCAAGTCAGCAGCTAATGTGAGCATGGATTCAATACTTGGATGGGAAAAAGATGAAGTTAAATATTCATTTTTAGATTTTTATGATGAAGATAAAGAATAATTAGAATTGAAGATGTTAAGGAGTGAATGTTGTGGATAGAGATATGTTAATTTCTATGGATACTGATATGTTATTAAGCATATTAAATTTAAAACTTAGAGATTATTTTAACTCTTTAGAAGATTTATGTGATGATATAGGAATTTCAAAAGAAGAAGTATTAGAAAAATTAGAAAGTACAGGTTATACATATGACAAAAAAACAAATCAATTTAAATAAATTTTAGTTTATATTTATTGGTAATAAAAAAAATGTATCATTTCTTTTATAAATATACTTTGTAAATTGGAAAAATATAAATATTACTGATACATCTAGTATATATATGTGACTATAATGTATAATATACTAAAGTTTATAATAATTATGGAGGTAATATAATGAATTTGAAGAAGACTGGGAAATTACTACTTTTTTTAGGAGCAACAACAGCTTTAGTTTTATCATTAGCTAAAGATAAAAAAGAAAGTAAAAAAACTGAAGAATAAATTATATACTGCAAATAAAGTTTTGTTTTATAAATTTATTATTAAAAAAATCAAATAAGTGATAAAAATATTATACAAACTAAAAATTACTAGCAAAAAAATAATGAATTGTATTGACAAAATTTTATAAAATGAATAGAATATATTATAACATAGTTATTAAATCTGATGAAAAGGGATAGTATCCAGGTGCAAGGTTTTAGAGAGCTGAAGATGGTGGAATTTCAGTACTTATGCTAATGGTGAATGGGCCTTTGAAGAGCAATATGAAATCTTTTTTGAGAGTAGTTTAGCCGGGGGTTGCACGTTATAGCAAATAGAGTATGTTAGTACTTGAAGAGAGGCATGTTATGTGCAATTTAGGTGGTACCGCGGATATCTCCGTCCTATATTATTATAGGATGGAGTTTTTTTTATAAAAAAAATTAATTAATTGGGGGAAATAGAAATGAATACAAAAAAAATGATTATTAATGCAATCTTAATAGCAATAGGCGTACTATTACACATAGCAGCACCGAATATTGGACTACCAGCACAACCAGATTTTGCAGTTGCAATGTTGTTTATAATAATGTTATTAAACAAAGATTACAAAACAACTATTATTACAGGTATTATAATTGGTATTTTTACAGCAATGACCACAAAAACTCCAGGTGGGCAATTACCTAACGTCATAGATAAGCTAGTAACGTGTAATGCTATGTATTTAGTATTATTACCACTTAGAGAAAAATTAAATAAGAATATACAAGTAATAATAGCATTACTTTTAGGTACAATGATAAGTGGATTAACGTTCCTTGTATCACTAGCAACAATCTATGGAATATCAGGATCTATAATGGTTCCTATAATAGCTATAGTAATACCAACTGCTCTTGTTAATGTAGTTGTTGGTGTTATAATATTTAAAGTTGTAGAGAGGGCTATAAAACAGACAAGATTTAATATGAATTGAAAAGATAAACAGCGTTAAAATAAATTAGCGCTGTTTTATTAGTTATTTTGATATATAATGAAAAATTTCATCTGTTTCATCAGTAATTGCTTTAAATTTATAACCTTTATCTTTATAATATTTTATAATTTCAGGAAGAGCTTTTGGAGAAGTTTTGTTAATATAACCACAATGCATTAAAAGAAAAACTGTTTCTTTATTACTTTTAGCATTTTTTACATATTTATAAGGAGAGGCCCCAACATTTGCTCCATCAGTTGTATCAACATTCCAATCATAAATTTTAAGATTATTTTTATGAATTATATCAACTAAATCAGGAGTTAAATGAAAAGTTCTATTATTACAACCAAAAGGAAATCTTAAAATATTGCAATCAATGCCTATAACTTCCTTTATAGAATCCCTCTCTTCAAGCATTTCTTTCAAAAAATTATTATTACCTGAATATAATTTGCATCTATCATGACTCATACTATGCAATCCTACGGAATGACCTTCGTCTTTCATACGCATGAGTAATTTTTCTTGACCTTTAATTTGATCACCTATTATAAAGAATGTGGCAGGAACATCTTCCTTTTTTAAAATATCTAAAGTTTCTTCAGTTATTTTTTTAGCTGGTCCATCATCAAAAGTAAGATATATTGTTTTTGAATTACTTTCATCAGAAAAAACATTAATTGTGGTTAGGTTGAATGTTAAAATTATAGTAGAAATAGCAGTAGTTAGTTTAATAAATTTTTTTAACATTTTATCACCTTCATATTAAAATCTTTGTCCAATTTAGTATGTTTCAAAAAGGATTTTTTATTCAAAGAAAAATCACATATGTTCTTTATTTCTCATATTTTAGTATTGAAGAATACTAAGGAGGTTTTTTTGGTGAAAGATGATAAAATTCAAAGTGCATATTTTACAAATATGGAGAAAAATGACCCTGTAATAGAGAAGTTTATGAATGAATATATTGGGAAGAATGCTCCAAAAGATGAGATTCCTAAGTCGGATGATTTAATCGTCAATTTTGAAATAACTTATGCAGATGGGACAAATAAAAATTATACTTGTGGATCGGAAAGTTGTGTATTTGGAAATATAGAGGATTCTGATGATGAAAAACAATATGATTCTGAGAATGATTTAAGTCGAGAAGAAGAAAGTCCTAAAGATAAGAGTGATAACCATTTTGCATCTTTTGATTTTGATGATGACAAGTGGGATAATTGCAAAGATGAGTGGAGTGAATATATAAAAGGGTGCAGCTATTATAACAAAGAAGAAAAAGAAGAGAAAAAAGAGAAAAAAGAGAAAAGAAAGAAGAAAGAAATAAAGGAAAAAGGTGGAGAAATAACAGTATACTCAATTTTAAAAGATGGAGAAAATCCAAAATTGAAAGGAGTAAGAATAAATCTTTATAAAATTAATGGTTTATGCCCTATTCTGGTAGAGTCAAGAGAAACAGATGATGAAGGGAAAGTTGTATTTTGTGATGTAGAAGAGGGTAATTATAGGATTATAGAATTTATTGATAAAACTTATTTTGAAAAACCTTCATATATTAAATGGAATGAAGTTAAAATAGATAAGTTTAATAGAGAAAGTACAATATATGTTATAAATACAATAAAACAAAATCAATACTATTAAATAGAGATTTAAAAAAAGGTTTATGAAAAATAGACCTTTTTTTAATATTAGAATATAGTGGTTATTATCATATAGTTAAATTTTTGTTATAATAATAAAATAAATATACAAAAGTATAAATAAAAAAAGAATGGAAGATATTCAATATGAAAATAAGAATTAAATATTTTGAAGATGCAACAAAATTAAAAAAAATCACAAAAGGAAATTGGATTGATGTATATGCCAATAAAGATATATTTGTAAAATTATCTGAAAGAGCAATGATTCCATTAGGATTTGCATTAGAATTGCCTAAGAGCTGGGAAGCTCACTTGGCACCTAGAAGTTCAACATTTAAAACATGGGGAATAATACAAACTAATTCTGTAGGTGTTGTTGATGATACATACATAGGAGATAATGATCAGTGGCATATGCCTATATTTTGCCTAGAAGGTAAACATAAAGAGAAATCTTCTGATGGGATAGAAATAGAGGGATCCTGGATAAAAAAAGGTGATAAAATAGGTCAATTTAGAATAATGGAAGTTATGCCAGAGATAGAGTTTGAAGAAGTAGAGTCTTTTGGTAATGCTGATCGTGGAGGATTTGGTACCACTGGGATAAAATAGTAGATTGTCATTTACAAAAACTGGATTTGAATTCAAATCCAGTTTTTGTGAATTAAATCTCTTCATTAAGTTCTTCCCAAACTGAATAAAGCTCTTCAATAGTGCCTTCAACTTGCTTAATTTCTTTATTAACCCTTTCACTTTCCTTAGGATTTGAATAAATTTCTTCTAAGCATAAAGATTCTTGAAGTTCAGTAAGTGCAGTTTCTGCTTTACTTATATCTTCTTCTAACTTTTTTATTTTTAATTTTTTTGCCTTTTCCTCTTTTTCAGCTTCACGTTTTTTCTTTTTATCTTCTTTGATTTGAGTTTTGGTTTTTCCACCAGCTATTGCTTCTAAGGTATCAAATCTTTGAGGATTTGCTTTCTTTTCAACATAGTAATTATAATTACCTAGATATTCAGATAAACCATCTTCTTCTAATTCAATGATTTTGCTTATTACTTTATTTAAAAAATATCTATCATGAGATATTACAATTAAAGTACCATCATAGCTTAAAATAGCATCTTCTAAAGCTTCTCTTGACATAATATCAAGATGATTTGTAGGTTCATCTAGTAGTAGAAGATTAGATTTTGAAAGCATTAATTTTAATAAATTTATCCTACATTTCTCTCCACCACTTAATTTGTCAATAGTTTTAAAAACATCATCTCCAGTAAATAAAAATGACCCTAAGACTCCACGTATTTGAGAAGTTGTTAATTCAGGAAAGTCATCCCATACTTCATCAAGAATTGTTTTATTTTCTGATAAATTAGATTGTTCTTGGTCATAGTATCCTAAATTCACATTTACGCCTAATGTTTTTACTCCTTTATCAGGCTTTACTTTATTCATTATAATATTAAATAACGTTGTTTTACCTCTGCCATTTTCACCGATTAAAGCTAATTTTTCGCCTCTTTTCAAATCTAAAGAGACATTAGAGAACAAATGTTTAGTTTCAAAACTTTTACTTAAATTTTCTATATGTAAGACATCAAATCCGCTTTTTACAGAGGTTTCAAATTTAATTTTAGATGCATCTCTCTCTTTATCTGGAGTATCAATTCTTTCCATCCTATCTAAAACTTTTTCTCTACTTTCAGCAGCTTTTATACTTTTTTCTCTATTAAAAGATCTAAACTTTTCTATTATTGCTTCTTGCCTTTTAATTTCAGATTGTTGAAGGTTATAAGCTTTTAATTGTGTTTCATAATCTTTTTTTCTAAGGTCTAAATACTTAGTGTAAGGTGCATTATATGTATTAACATGACCATTAATAACTTGAAAAGTTCTGTTAGTTACAGAGTCAAGAAAAAATCTATCATGTGATATAACTAATACAGTACCTTTATATGATTTTAAATATTCTTCAAGCCATTCAATAGCTTCAAGGTCCAAATGGTTAGTAGGCTCGTCTAAGAGCAAAATATCAGGTGATAGAAGAAGTAATTTACAAAGAGCAACTCTAGTTTTTTGTCCACCACTTAATTTTATAATTTGTTTATCAAAATCTTCTTCAAGAAAACCTAATCCTTTAAGAACTCTACTAATTTCTCCTTTATATGTATAACCACCTCTATTAGAATATAGCTCTTGAGCTGTTGTATAATCTTTAATTATTTTATTGTGATAATCTGCCTTGTCTTCACTATATGGTTCGTTCATTTTACTTTCTAAGGATATAATTTTTTCTTCTAAATTTGTAAGGTCAGAGAATACTGATAGCATTTCATCATATATAGTATTTTCTGTTTCAAGGTTTAAGTGTTGGGCAAGATATCCCACAGTTCTATTTTTATCAATGAATATTTCTCCATTATCATAACTGATTTGCCTAGAAATAATTTTAAATAGAGTAGATTTACCTTCACCATTAGCTCCGATAATACCTACTTTATCGCCTTCATTGATAGATATGTTTACATCTTTAAGAATTTCATCTATTCCGTAGCTTTTGCTAATATTTTTACAACTTAAAACAATCATTTACTTTTCCTCCGGCTAAATTTTGGGTAAACTATAATTAAGTAAATAAATTTTACCCAGATATCTTAGTTAATTATACTATTTAACTGTTGTCATAGCAATTTCTAAGAAATTAGAATAATTAACTAATTAATGAGTAAGAGTATAGCAAGTGAGTGACAAACAGTGAAAGTAGGAGGAAAAAATGCCTAAAGAAAAAAAAATTATTAGTAAGATAATAGAAAAAAAGAAAAAGAAAGAAGATGAATTATATACAGCAGCTTATGAATTATTCACAACTAAAGGAGCAAATAATACAGCTATAGATGAAATAGTAAAAAAGGCTGGAGTGGCAAAAGGAACATTTTATTTATATTTTAAGGACAAGTACGATATTATAAATAAATTGATATTAAAAAAGAGTAGTCAAGTAGTAAAAGAAGCTATGATTAAAACTGAAGAGCAAGGAATAGAGTCCTTTGAAGATAGAACAATATTTTTTATTGATTATGTAATTAATTATTTTAAAGAAAATAGATTAATGTTAAAGTTAATAAATAAAAATTTATCTGCAGGATTATTCAAAAGAGCACTAAGGAATCCAGATGAAAATAGAGAAGTTGAAGAAGTAGTTAATTTTTTTATTGAGAATTTAATAAAAAGGGGAATGGAAGAAATTGAAGCTGAATTAACATTATTTATGATATTTGAATTAGCAGGTAGTGTGTGTTATAGTTCAATAGTTTTGGGAGAACCTGAAGAAATAGATGTGATAAAGCCAGTTTTATTTAATAAAATTTTAGCTATGATAGGCTAAAATAGAGAGAAGTAGTCCAAGTAATTTTAATTGGACTACTTCTCTTTATTATTCGTCTTCTCTTTTACCATGAGCAAGTGTAAGTTTTATTATTTTTCTAATGAGAAGTTTAATTATAGGGAATGGAATATTATATGCTCTTAGTAGAGAGACAACTTCTTCATGTTTTTGAGTAATGCTAGAAAATATATCGTCTATTCTTTTATCGGAATTAACTCTACTTAAATCTAAGTCTTCATTTAAATCAAGATCAAAATTTTTAATAATTTCAGTAATATCAATATCTTGTCGTGGAGTTCCATAATTATTTTGATTAAGATTATATGGTGTTAAGTTTTCATTAAGAGGAGTTGTTATAGGGTTATTATTAGTTCCTCCCAATCCTCCAGAATTATTACCAAATGGGGTACTCATCCCCAATCCGCCAGGAGTGCTACCTTGAGGAGTATTCATACCAAGTCCTGTGATTGTTCCTTCAAAGCTACCTGAGAATCCACCAAAAGGATTATTAGTTGAACCACCAGGAGGAGTAACACCTGTAGTGTTAAAGTCATCAGATAATTCCATAGGAGTACTAGTTAAGTTGCTATTAGGAGTAATGGTGTCATCAGTAGGTATATTGCTCCAAGGGTTATATCCAGGAGTACCTGCTGGAGTATAGTAAGGTGTTGTAAACTGATTTCCAGCATCAGGAGATCCCATAGGGGCATACGAATAGTTAGGTTTTTGAGGATTAAGATTATTTCCACCTATGTTAGAGAGATTTGGAAAATTAAATTGTGGTCCAAATGGATTAGAAATTCCCATAGGACTATTAGGAATAGTTGCAGACATAGAAGTTGAAATATTGCTTTGATTTTTAGAATTATCAAAAATGAATACAGGAATCCAACCAGTTGTGAGAACATTATAAGGCAATTGTGTATTAAATGGAACTAAGTTAATATCCTCATTATCATTTTTGTCTTTATCATAATCATCGTCTTCATCATGTCTGGAAAAGTTCGGCATATATTTTTGATCTGGTCGCATTATGTTCCTCCAAAAAAATACTTTATTATAACTATATGAATCATATATATAGTTGTTACCTTTAATAATATGTTTTTTTGTTAGTGACTAGAACATAGAACTTAAATGAATTATATGAATACAATATTATTGGGGGGAGATGCATATGGATGAAAAAATTAATGAGTTATTTTTAGGAATAGATTCAAAAGTAAATATAGTTGATGGTAAAAAAATAAGAGCAATAAATTTTGATAATGCGGCTACAACTCCACCATTTAAAAATATATTGGAAACTATGATAGGATTAAGTGATTATTATGGGTCTATAGGTAGAGGTGCTGGCCATAAAGCAGAGATAACTACAAGGCTATATTATGAATCTAAAAATTATATTATGGATTTTTTTAATATAAAAGATAAAGATAAATATACTGTAATATATGTTAGTAATACAACAAGTGGTATAAATAGATTATCAAGATTATTAAAAAATAAGAATGATGATATTATACTTTCAACTAGAATGGAACATCATTCAAATGATTTGCCATGGCGAAGAAGGTGGAATATAGATTATATAGAGGTAGATAAGTTAGGTAGATTAAAACTTGAGGATATTGAAAAAAAATTAGTTTATCATAAAGGGAAAGTTAAGTATATTACTGTAACAGGAGCTTCAAACGTAACAGGATATATAAATGATATTCATGCAATAGCTAAGATAGCACATAAATATGATGCAAAAATAATTGTAGATGGTGCTCAGCTAATACCTCATTTAAAAGTAGATATGTCAGGAAACACAGAAGAAGAATGTATAGATTTTTTAGTTTTTTCAGGACATAAACTTTATGCTCCTTTTGGGGTAGGAGTAATAATAGGTTTAAAAGAAGTTTTTGATAAAAGTTTACCTGATAATGAAGGAGGTGGTACAGTTAAATTTGTCATGGATAATGAGATTGAATATTTAGAAAGTCCTGAAAAGGAAGAAGCAGGAACTCCAAATTTTTTTGGAGCAATTGCAATATCTAATGCTTTAAGTAAATTGGATGAAATAGAATTCAAAAATATTCATGAAAGTGAAGTAAAACTAAGAGATAAATTATTAGATGGACTAAACTCTATACCTGGAATTATAAATTATGGAGATGTTGTAAATAGAGAAGATAGGTTGGGAATAGGGGTATTTAATATAAAATCTATGTATCATCAAGATGTTGCAGAGACTTTGGCAAAATATTATGGAATTTCAGTACGACAAGGCTGGTTTTGTGCACATCCATATTGTAGGAGGCTTATGCATATAAGTGAAAAATCTGCAAGTGCATTTATTCATGATGTTAATGAGCATATGCCTGGAATGATAAGAGTAAGTTTTGGAATTTATAATCAAGAAGCAGAAGTAGACTATTTTTTAGAATGTATAGAAAGGATAATTAAAAAAAGCAAGTAATGTATGGGGGATACTGTGAAATTGGGCAAGGTATGTGATAGATGCAAATTTGAAATAAATTCATCATATATATTAAGGCAGAATTCTATGGATAAAATTATTTGTCCAAACTGTGGAAGAACTTTGGTAGCAACAATAATAAGTAAACTTTTAATGTTATCAATTTTTCTTATGTTCTTTCTATTGATTATAATAATACCTGTTGATATTATTAATAAACTTATAATTGAAGCTATTTGGATTACAATTAGTTATAGTATTTTACCTGCTTTTGTATATGAATATGAGGAATTAGATAAAGATGAGGCAGGATAGCCTCATCTTTATTGGTAATTATATGTGGTTTATTTAGTAAATACTTTATACTGTGGAACATTGTTAAATGTGTACAAAGTAGGAACTCCTTCAAGTAATGGTTTAAAATATTCATAGGCCTCTTCGTTAATATGATTTCCTTTTTCGTTAATCCAATCAACAGGAAAATATTTTACATTATTTGCAACAGTATCAGCTGGAACCAATTCATATGAAACTTTATATGAATCATTTGATTCTCTTTTTATAGATACCATGCACCCGTTATTTTCAGGTTCTGAAGATCTTAAAGCTTCAGCTCCTGCATTAAAAGCTTCATCTATATCTGTTTGAGATGCTGAATGCATTGCACATCTTTGTAGTATTCCAAGCTCAAGAGCCTTTACTCTTGTAGATATACCAGCATCTAAAATAGTTTGTCTTAAAAAGTTGCTTACACCACCTAGTTGAGCATGTCCAAATGTATCTTGAGAAACACAATCAAATTCTGTTACAAATCTACCAACTGAATTTCTTAATCCTTCAGAAACAACTATAAAAACTTGATTTTGTTCTTGAAATTTTGCTCTAACATCTTCTATAAACTCTATTATGTCAAAAGGTTTTTCTGGTAAGTATATAAAGTCAGCAACAGGTTTACCATTATATTGTGCCATGCAAGCTGAAGCTGCAAGCCATCCGGCATCTCTTCCCATAGTCTCAAGGATAAAGATTCCGTTGTTGATATATACTGAAGAGTCAAAATATGCTTCTAAAGTAGTTGTAGCAATAAATTTTGCAGCACTTCCAAAACCAGGAGTGTGATCTGTATGCATTAGATCATTATCAATAGTTTTAGGAATTCCAATAAAAGTTATATCAAGAGAGTTTTCTTTTGCGTATTTTCCAAGTTTTGCAGTAGTGTCCATTGAATCATTACCACCAATATAGAAAAAAGTTGTAATATCTAATTTCTTTAATATATCTAAAAGCTTATCATATTCTTCAGTAGATGTTGATATATCCTTCATTTTATATCTACAAGATCCAAGACCTGATGAAGGTGTATATTGAAATCTAGCTATATCTTCCATACTTATAGCTGTTAAATCTATGATATTTTCATTTAAAATACCTTCTATTCCATTTAATCCACCATAAACTTTTTCGAATTTGTTTGATTTTTGATTTTCTTTTAGTAGGCCTACTACGCTTGAATTAATTACAGCAGTAGGTCCACCAGATTGTGCAATTATACAATTTGGCATAACAGGCTCCTTTTACATTAAATATTTATATTATACATCTAAATGTGATATACAATATATTTTAAATGTCTACTCTATTTAATACTATACAACAAAAATGAGTATTAATAAAGAGTTTTAAAAAAAAGCATAAAAATTTTAAAATGAAACTATTATTAATAGAGTGAAAAATATGTATAGGTGGTTAGAGATGGTTGTGTCAGAGGTAATTGTTATAGGTGTTGCATTGGCTATGGATGCTTTTGGAGTCACTTTAGGAGTGGGAATAAATAGAAATATAAAAAATATAGACAAGCAAAAATATATAATTTCATTTGCGTTTTTTCAATTTTTATTAGCTTTTATAGGTGGGATATCAGGTTACTTTTTTAATAATTATATATTTCCTATTTCAAGTGTAGTAGGAGGAGTGGTAATAGGAATTGTAGGAATACTTATTATAATAGATGGATTGAAAAAAAGTGATGAATCAATACTTGCTAAAAAAGCTGCAATTATAATTCTGGGAATTTCTGTAAGTATTGATGCTATGGTAATTGGATTTACTATTTTTAATGATATACAAAAAATATTTATATTATTTGTATATACTATATTGATAGGATTAATAACTTTATTAATTTGCACTATAGGACTTTTTATCAGTGGATATATTAGTAGAATTAATTTTGTTAAAAAGTATGCAAGCTTATTTGGAGGATTTTCACTTATATTATTTTCAATTAAAATGATATTTTTTTAAGGATACTTATAAAGATATTATGCTATAATGAAGTTAGAATTATACAATTTGAATTGTAGGTGAAATTATAATGTTTAATGACTTTTTAAAAAGATATGGGCTTAAAGTAACAAAAGGCAGAATAGCCATTTTAGAAGTTTTAACTAAAGCTAATAAAAGTATGGGAGCAGATGCTATATTTGAAGAGTGTAAAAATAATGGAGTTGATATTAATTTAAGTACAGTTTATAGAGCATTAGAGCTTTTTGAAGAAAAAGAAATAATAGATAAATTTGCATTAAAAGAAGGAATATGTTCATATAGACTTAAAGGAGAAGAACATAAACATTTACTAAAATGTACTATTTGCAACAAGGAAGTTCAGGTTCCTTGCCCAATGAGACAAATAGAAGAGATAGTTCAAAGTGAAACTGGATTTACTTTGACTAAGCATAATTTGGTGATGACAGGTATATGTGAAGAATGTAGTAAACATGAAAAAAAGGAGTAAAATCTAAATATTTTATTTAGATTTTACTCCTTTTTTAAAGTTTTTTATAATTAAAACTAATAGTAAAATTACTACAGACATTACAGCTATTGTTCCCCCAGGGGCACTATTAAAATAATAAGAAATAATTAATCCAGACATTATATCTATAAATCCAAATAAAACTGAAAAGACTAATGTTTTGCTAAAATTCTTTTTAAGTTGAATAGCAGTTGCTACTGGTACTACCATCATAGAAGATATAACAAGAATACCCATAATTTGAATAGATAAAGATATTGTAGCTCCAACTAAAATAGTGAATAAATAATTAATGAGTTTAACATTAATTCCAGCAGTTTTTGCTCCTTCTTCATCAAATATGACATATATTAATTTGTTATATATTATAGCTAATAATATTAAACAAATTAATCCAGAAATAGAAATTATTAATAAATCTTGAGTTGAAATTGTTAAAATACTACCAAAAAGTATTGAGTTCACTTTTGTTGTAGTCTTTCCAGAACTTATTAATATAATTGCTATTCCCAGACTTAATGTAAGCATTATTGACATTACAAGTTCAGCATACTGTTTAAAATATCCTCTTAAGCTTTCAATAAGAACAGCACATAATGTTGTAAAAATAAATGCTGATAAAATTGGGTTAACACCCATAACTAGGCCTATTGCAACTCCAGCAAATGAGGAGTGTGATAAGGTGTCTCCTAGCATTGAGTTACGTCTTAGAACAATAAATAAACCAATAATAGGGCATAAAATCGAAACTATTGCACCGGCTATAATTGCATTTGTCATAAAATCATATTGAAACATCTCAAGCACCTCTTAAAGGCGTTTCATTTACAAATTCTTCACATGTTTTAAGAAATACCTTTCCTTCTTTAACTTTTAATATATGAGAAGAGTATTTTAAAGCTACATCCATATTGTGTTCAATAGAAATAATTGTTGTTCCAAGGTCTTTATTGATATAGTTTAATATAGAATAAATTTCTTGTTGATTTTTAAAATCAACACCAGTTGATGGTTCATCAAGTATTATCAAGTCAGGATTTCCCATAAGTGCTCTAGCTATAAAAATTCTTTGTTGTTGGCCACCAGAGAGATTTCCAATAAGGTTGTCTCTAAAAGGTTCCATATTAACTTTTTTTAATACATCAAGAACAGACTCAGATACATCAAGATGTAGTGCTTTAGCATGTGCTTTTAATATTTCAAATACAGAAATAGGAAAGTCAGAATTAAATCCATCCACCCTTTGAGGAACATAAGAAATTTTTTTAGTATTTACTTCAATACAACCAGAAATAGGAGTAAGTAATCCTAAAATAAGTTTAATTAATGTGGTTTTGCAGCTACCATTTTCTCCAACTATTGAAAGATACACACCTTTTGGTATATGCAGATTTATATCATTCAAAAGTAGTTGGGACTTGTCATAGCTAAAATTCATATTAGCAATTTTAATCACAAAATCAGCTCCCGTAATAATCTAACTTATATTATATACTTACATGCAAATAATTTGCAACTGCTAAGTTTCATTTTCAATTTTTTTTGATTCCTCTAACTCCCAAGAATTTAACATACCTCTTTTAAAAGTACCTTTTATTTTTGTTGAAGAGTGAGGTTCACTTTTGCTAAGTCCAGAAACTTCAACTATTGCCTTTTTATTATCATCAAATATTAGAGAAATATTATCAACTCTAAGTAGTCTTTCTTTAGAGTCACCAGAAGTTAGAGAATGTTCAACTGCATATTGAAGGTCTTTACTTTTGTTTTTTATATATAATGTACGTAGTAAATAAGTAGATAATAAAATAACAGCAATTAATAATATAAGTGCACGTATTCTTTTTTTTCGTGTTTTTTTTAATCGCATAATTCTGTTGAGTTCACTTTTGTTTTTTATTTTCTTTCTTTTGACCATTTTAACACCTCCTAATTACTTCAAGAAAATATTACCATAAATTTACAATTAAATAAATATGTAATGTTTATTTACAATTTTAAAAAGCACCTATTGATTAAAAGAGTTAAAAAATTCTATAATGATAATAGACGTCAATAATGATATTAGGGACAATCAAAAAAATAACAGGTCAATCCGCCAGACTATTTTCCATCATGCTGTGTCAGCGCAGATTGTCTGATGAAAAATATTCATGGCAAATTTGGAACTGTTATTTATTTTCATGTCCCTTACTGAGAAAGGATGAATAATATGGATTTTTCAAGTTTAGTTTTAATGGAAAAGGATAAAGAAACAGGGTATATAACAAGAGAATTAGGAAGTTTTGAGGTTAATGAAGGAGCTTTATACATAAAAAAGTTATTTGTCATAGAAGATGAAGTTAATTTATATTTTGATACAAATAAAGATGTAGAAGAATGGGAATACTCTGCAATATATGATTTGTTTAATAAAAATGCATTTGAAGAAGTTGGATTTAGAATAGATGAAGATTTAGAAGAATATAATCCAACATTCATAGTAAAATTTCAATATAGTGATAAACGTGAAGAAATGAAAGAAACTATAGATAAAGTTGTAGGTATTATAGAAGAACAGATGACGAATGTTTTTAAAGCGATTAGTGGAAGGGAAGAAGAATATAAAGAATAGAAGGGAGGGAGCCATAAAGGCGCCAAAATGAATGAGAAAGTATTAAAGAAGAGAGAAGAAATACCTGAGGAAGCTAAGTGGAAACTAGATAAGATTTATGAAAATCAGGATGAGTGGGAAAGAGATTTTCAAAATTTAAAGGAAGAAAGTCCAAAGATTAAGGACTTTTCAGGAAAACTTCAAGATAAGGAAGAAATATTAAAATATCTTGAGTTAAATGAAAAGATTTCCAGAAAAGTTGAAAAACTTTATGTTTATGCACATATGAAGTGTGATGAAGATACTACAAATCAAAATACACAGAGTGTTATGAATAAAATAGATTCATATATGGCTGAACTAGGAAGTTATAGTGCATACTTTGTTCCGGAAATTCTTGCTTTAAAAGATGGATTTATAGAAGATTTAGTCAATAGTGATGAAAGATTTAAATTATATGAATTTATGTTAAAAGATATTTTGAAAGAAAAGAAACACATATTAACAAAAGAAATGGAAGAATTATTAGCTTTAGCTTCAGATTGTTTAGATGCTCCAGCAAGCATTCATAATATGCTTACAAATGCTGATATGACTTTTGAAAATATAAAAGATGAAGATGGAGATGAAGTTGAATTAACTGAGGGTAATTATTCCTCATTTATTAGGAGTAAGGATAGAGAGATTCGTAAAGATGCTTTTAAAAAGTTATTTAAAGAATATAAGAAACTAGAAAATACATTTGCTACATCATTAACTGCATCTGTAAAAACTTTTAATTTTAGTGCAAAAGTTAGAAAATATGATTCACCATTAGCGGCTTCGCTAGGTCCAAACGATATTCCTTTATCAGTTTATGAAAAAGCTATTGAAACTATAAACAACAATGTTTCTTCGCTTCATAGATATGTAAGAGTAAAAAAGAAACTTCTTGGGTTAGAAGAGATGCATATGTACGATCTTTATGTGCCTATAATTGAAGTGGAGAAGGAAGATATACCTTTTGAAGAAGCAGTACAAATAGCGGAAGAAGGATTAAAACCGCTAGGAAATGAGTATATGAATATATTTAAAGAAGGTATAAAAAGTGGTTGGGTAGACATATATCAAAACAAAGGTAAAAGAGGTGGAGCATATTCTTGGGGAGCATATGATACTATGCCATATGTTTTATTAAATTATAACTATGAATTAAATGATGTATCAACTTTAGTTCATGAAATGGGTCATTCAATTCATTCATATTACTCTAGAAAAGTGCAACCATTTTATTATTCAGGATATACATTATTCTGTGCAGAAGTAGCGTCTACCACAAATGAAGCATTGCTAATTAATCATTTAATTGAAAAAGAACGAGATAAAAATAAGAAGTTATTTTTAATTAATCAAGAATTAGAACAGATAAGAACTACAGTATTTAGACAGTTGATGTTTGCTGAATTTGAATTATTTACTCATAATGCTTTAAGTGATGGAAATCCACTAACAGCTGATGATTACAATAGAAAATGGCATGAACTTAATCAAACATATTTTGGGGAAGATATGATAGTAGATGAAGAGATAGATAGTGAATGGGCAAGAATACCACATTTCTATTCTGATTTTTATGTATATCAATATGCTACTGGATATGCTGCAGCATCAGCATTTGCAAAATCTATAATAAATGGAGAAGAAGATGCTGTAAATAAATATATAGGATTTTTGAGCAGTGGTGGAAGTAAATATCCTATAGATATATTAAAGGATGCAGGAGTTGACATGACAACACCTAAACCAATAGAAGCTACTTTAGATAGATTTAATAAGTTGTTAGATATGTTAGAACAATTATAAATTAATATTGGATTGATTAAATCTTATTATTATGGTTTAATTAATCCAATATTTTATTTTTAGGAAGTTGGTCGCATAAATGGATAAATATATGAAGAATATTTTTACATATTTAACTAGGCATGAAGGTTTTTATATGGATCAATGTAAAAATATTTATAGTAAAAAAGAGATTTGGATTGGACTTAAAAACTTTTCAGAAGGAATACTTGCTGTAATTATTACTGATAATAGTAATGCAGATGTAGATGAAAAAGAAGCTAGAGAATATTTACTAGGAAAAGGATTGGATTTTAGATTAAGTGTTATAGTACTAAGTGATGGAAATAGTTTTTATGATTATAATAAAAACTACTCTAAGGTAGTTGTAGATATTAATAATCCTAGAATAATTTATTGTGATTTAGGATTAGAGGTCTTTGGAAATATTTCAGCTGAAATTATTAGAAGAAATAAAAATTCAGGTATAAGAAATGTTAGCAAGTATACTGTTACTGTTTCATTAATTGCTATTAATATAGTTGTATTTATTATAAGTGCATTGATGACAACAAATTTTGTGAAAAACTTAAGCATTGATGATTATACATTGGCTATATTAGGTGCAAAATATACACCTTTAATTAACCAAGGACAATGGTGGAGATTATTCACTTGTATGTTTTTACATGGTGGACTTATTCACATTGCAGTTAATATGTATTCATTATATTCAATTGGAACACAAATAGAAGAAATTTATGGAAGATATAAATATCTTATTATTTATATAATTTCAGGCTTAACAGCAAGTTTATTTAGTTATTATTTATCACCTAATTCATTATCGGTAGGAGCTTCTGGAGCGATATTTGGTCTTTTAGGTGCTATACTAGCATTTGCAATAAAAGAAAGAGAGAGAATGGATAAGGGCGTTATTGGGAATATTATAATAACAATAGCATTTAATCTATATTTAGGAACTGCAGTTTTATCTAATATTGATAATTATGCACATGTAGGTGGCTTTATAGGTGGATTAATAGTTGCTGGTATATGTTTAATAAAAAAATAAATTAAGTATAAAAACTAAAATGATAGAATGGGTTGTAAAAGTTTTCTTGTATATTTTATAGTTAAAGGAATATATAATTTAAGTTATGTATATATATTATAAGGATATATCAATGACAAATAATTAAATTGAAAAAAATTAAGTTGTAACAAGTATGCAACAAATATATTAGATAGTATATCTTACATAAAAAACAGAAAAATGCTTTAATATAGATAGGCTGCCAGAAATAATATTAATATAGATAGGAATATTAGGTAAACTAACAATAATAAGAAAAGTTTAATTTTAAATTAAGATTTAATTACTTGATTTTTTTTACTATTTGCACTATATTAATAAGGATGTACAATGACATAAATAGGATAAAAACAATATATGAAATTTAAGTCATATTAAATAATTAGGAGTGAAAGAAGATGGGAGATTTTATAAATACAATTACAGCTATATTCCAAATTTTTGTGTTTGTGCTTACGTTGTATTATGCCATATTAGGTTTACTTGGATTGTATAGAAAAAAGGAAACTAAAGATTATACACCTAACCATAAATTTGCCATGATAGTTGCGGCGCATAATGAGGAGGTAGTAATTGGACAGTTAATTGAAAGTATGCAGAAACAGGATTATCCTAAGGAATTATTTGATATTTATATTATTGCTGACAATTGTACAGATAAAACAGCAGAGATAGCAAGAAAATATGAAGGCGTTACTGTATGCGAAAGATTTAATAAGGATAATAAAGGAAAAGGTTATGCCTTAGAGTGGATGTTTGGTAAACTATTTAAAATGAATAAGAAGTATGATGCAATATCAATATTTGATGCTGATAATTTAGTTCATACAGATTTTTTAAAAGAAATCAATTCAAAAATGAATCAAGGATACAAAGTTGTACAAGGTTATATAGATAGCAAAAATCCTAATGATTCATGGATTGCAACATCATATTCAATAGCGTTTTGGTCACAAAATAGAATGTTCCAACTTGCTAGAAATAATATAGGATTATCTAATCAAATAGGAGGAACAGGATTTGCAATAGCAACTGAAACACTTAAAGAGTTAGGTTGGGGTGCAACTTGTTTAACAGAAGACTTAGAATTTACATGTAAATTAGTATTGAATGGTGAAAAAGTAGGATGGGCACATGATGCAAAGATTTATGATGAAAAACCATTGGGATTAAAGCAATCTTGGATACAAAGAAGAAGATGGATGCAAGGTTTTACAGATGTAGCATCACGTTATTGTATGAAGCTTTTTAAGAAGGCTATTGTAGAAAGGAAATGGTACATATTTGATGCTGGATTATATGTATTACAACCATTTGCAACACTGCTTATAGGTATAGCAGCTGTTTTGACTTTCATGCGAGGTAATATTGGCGCTGCTCGTGATATTTTTGTGGTTAATGATATTTTTAATAATATAGGATTTCAAGTATTTGCATTAATACAGTTTATAGTGACACCGCTTGTTCTTATTTTAGATAAGAAAATATCAAAAGGATTTTTTGCTATGATGGTGTTATTTTCATCCCATATTTTTGTGTTACCGTTAATAGTTAAATATCTAGAGGTACAAGGTGCATATGTATTTGGTGTTGATTTAGCATTCTATGGAGCGTTCATTTTAATGACATTAATCATTTTAGGAAAGAAATCTTTATTATTTTTTATTAGATTCTTATTGTATGGAATATATACATTAACATGGATACCTATTACAGTACAAGGAATACTAAGAAAGAACAATAAAGAATGGAACCCAACAAAACATGTAAGAAATGTAGAGATATATGATGTTTAATTGTATATAATAAAAAGGCGAGGCAATGATTATTTAGATTGCTTCGCCTTAATTATTTTGACATACAGTCTAAAAAAAAGTATATTTTATGTTAGAGACTATAAAGCCACTGATAAATATTTACATTAGATAAATTGGAGGACAGTTATGGGAAAGGATATTAATTTGACGTATGATGTAACAGATTTAACGTCTTTAGAAAAATTAGAACCAGTTAGAGTAAGACCTGGTATGTATATAGGGTCAACTAGTTCAAAAGGGTTACATCATTGTGTGTGGGAAATACTAGATAATGCTATAGATGAAATAACTAATGGATATGGAGATATAGCTAAAGTTATTTTAAATAAAGATAAAAGTGTTACAGTAATGGACAATGGAAGAGGAATACCTACAGGTATACATCCAATTAAGAAAAAAAGTGGTGTAGAAATGGTATTTACAGAGCTTCATACTGGAGGAAAGTTTGATAATAAAAACTACAAAACATCAGGAGGACTTCACGGTGTAGGTGCTGCTGTTGTCAATGCACTTTCAAAATGGGTAGAAGTTGAAGTGCACCAAAATGGTAATATATATCGTCAAAGATTTGAATATGCATATGATAAAAGTTTGAAAAAAGATATGCCAGGTACTCCTGTTACTAAATTAGAAGTAATAGGTGAAACAAAAGAAACAGGTTCAAAGATAACTTTCATGCCTGACAAAGAGGTTTTTTCAACAACTGAATTCAAATTTGATGTAATTGATGAAAGATTACAAGAACTTGCGTTCCAGAATAAAGGTATAAAACTTAAGCTTATAGATAAAAGAAAAGAAGAAGAGATTGAAAAGGAATATTATTCTGAAAGAGGACTTTTAGATTTTATAGATTATTTAAATGAAAGCAAAACTCCTATTCATGAAACACCAATACTTTTTGAAGGAGATAGAACTGTAAATAATCTTCAGATGTATGGAGAAGTATGTATTCAATTTACAGATTCTACAACAGATAATATAGCAAGTTATGTTAATAATATACCAACAACAGAAGCAGGTACTCATGAAACAGGTTTTAAGACTGGTATGACTAGAGCTTTTAAAGAAGGAGCAAGAAAACTTGGACTTATAAAAGAGAAAGATAAAGAGTTTGAAGGTGACGATTTAAGAGAAGGAATGACTGCCATCGTTAGAATAAAAATAACTAATCCAGTTTTTGAAGGTCAAACTAAAACAAAGCTTGGAAATAATGAAGCTTATACTATGATGAATGACTTAGCATATACAAAACTTTTAGAATGGATTGAAGACAATAAAGAATTAGCAACAAGCATAATTAATAATGCACTTCAAGCTGCTCAAAGAAGAGAAAAGATAAAGAAGATTAATGAAGCAGAAAAGAAGAAAATAGGAAAAGGTACAGCACCACTAGCTGGTAAAGTAGCAGTTTGTACATATAAAGACAATACTGTTAATGAGTTTATAGTAGTTGAGGGAGATTCAGCTGGAGGTTCGGCCAAACAAGCAAGAGATAGAAGATTCCAAACTATAATGCCATCAAAAGGTAAGATAATGAATACAGAAAAGCAAAAGCTTGAAAATGTTCTTGCTTCAGAAGAACTTAAAATATTTAATACAGCGTTAGGTACAGGAACATTAGATAATTACAAAGAAGAAGATTTAAGATATGACAAAATAATAATAATGAGTGATGCGGATGTTGATGGGTATCATATTAGAACTTTATGGATGACATATGTTTATAGATATATGAGACCATTAATAGCAAATGGACATCTATATTTGGCACAACCACCACTCTATAAGGTATATAAAACTGTAAAAGGCAAAGAAATTCATGAGTATGCTTATAGTGATGAAGATCTAGAAAAGGTTAAAAAGAAAATTGGTAAAGGTGCTCTTATACAAAGATATAAGGGACTTGGAGAGATGAATCCAGACCAATTGTGGGATACTACTTTAAATCCAGAAACTAGAACTTTATTCCAAGTTACTATAGAAGATGCAGCAAAAGCAGAAAGAATGGTATCACTGCTTATGGGTGATATTGTTGAGCCTAGAAAAAATTATATGTACAAGTATGGTGAATTCTAGGAAGAAAGGAGCAGAATATGGCAAAGAAAGTTACTAAAATTCCTAAGGATAACAATATTGTTAGGATACCACTAGAAGAGGCAATGCCAGACAATTACTTACCTTATGCAATAGAAGTCGCGAAAGAAAGAGCTTTACCAGATGTAAGAGATGGATTAAAGCCTGTTCATAGAAGAATATTATATGGAGCTTATTTACTTAAAGCTTATCCAGATAGACCTTATTATAAATCAGCCAGAATAGTTGGAGATATTTTAGGTAAATTCCATCCTCATGGAGATTCTTCAGTATATGATGCAATGGCAATACTTGCCCAAGATTTTTCAACTAGAGAACCTTTAATGGATGGGCATGGTAACTGGGGATCAATTGATGGTGATAGTGCAGCTGCAATGAGATATACAGAAGCTAGACTTTCAAATATAGCAATGGAAATGATAAGAGATATAGATAAAAATACAGTGGATATGGTTCCAAACTATTCAGATAGTGAGATGGAACCTAAAGTATTACCTGGTAGATATCCTAATCTTTTAGTAAATGGAACATTTGGTATTGCAGTAGGACTTGCAACTAATATACCACCTCATAACTTAGGAGAAGTTACTGAAGGGGTTTTAGCATATATAGATAATCATGATATAACAACTAAAGAATTAATGGATTATATTAAAGGACCGGATCTACCAACAGGAGGTATTTTAATTGGTCAAAATTCTTTATTGTCTTCCTATGAAACTGGGGAAGGAAAAGTTACTTGTAGAGCGAAAACTTCGATTGAACAATTAGAAAATGGAAGGCTTGGAATTGTAATTACTGAATTTCCTTACAAGAGGAACAAAGCAAGATTACTTCAAACAATTTCAGAAATGACTGGAGATAAGAGACATGCAAAAGCATTAGAGTCAATAACAGATATTAGAGATGAATCAGATAGAAGTGGTATTCGTGCAGTAATTGAATTTAAAAAGTCAGTTGATGAAGAGACTGCAGATAAAGTTTTAAAATATTTATTTAAGAAAACAGATCTTCAATGTAACATAAGTTTTAATATGGTGGCGTTGGCTGATGGAAAGCCTCAAACAATGGGACTAAAAACTATAATAACTCATTATGTTAATCATCAAAAGGAAATAGTTACACGTAGAAGTACTAGAGAGCTTGAAGTAGCAGAAAAGAGATTTCATATAGTTGAAGGATTCATTAAAGCTATAAATATATTAGATGAAGTTATATCAACTATAAGAGAATCTAAATCAAAGAAAGATGCATCAATAAATTTAATAGAAAAATTTGATTTTACAGAAGCACAAGCAACAGCTATTTTAGAGTTGATGCTTTATAGATTAACAGGTCTTGAAATAACAATATTCCAAAAAGAATATAAAGAGTTGGAGAAAATTATAAAAAGACTTAAAAAGATATTATCAGATAATAAAGAACTTCTAAAGGTTATAAAAAAAGAACTTAAAGAGATAACTGAGAAATATCAAAATCCAAGAAGGACTATGATAATTGAAGATGATAGTGAAGCTAAGATAGATGTGGAAGAGTTATTAGTAGTAGAAGATGTTATGATAACTCTATCAAAAGATGGATTTATAAAAAGGATACCTCAAAAGAATTATATAAGATCTAATTCAAATCCAGAAGATATAGAATATAGAGAAGGGGATGAACTTAAATATCTTATAAAATCCAATACAAAAGATAATCTGCATTTATTTACTGACAAAGGAAATATGTATAAAGTTAGAGGGATAAACATACCGGAAGGTAGATGGAAAGAAAAGGGAGAGAGAATAGATATTGTAATAAAATCTCTAAATTTAGATGATGAATCTATAGTTGAAGTAATGTCTATGGATAAACTTCCAACTGATAAATCTATTATAATTATTACCAATAGGGGAAGTATAAAGAAGAGTTCTTTAGATAAATTTGAAAGTAGCTATTCAAAAATTCAAGCAAGTAAACTTAGAGCTAATGAAAAGGTAATAAAAATTGAATTTGAAGCAGAAGATAAAAAATACTTAAAGGTAGTTACAAAACTAGGATTGGAATTTACATTAGAAGTTCCCAAATTAGAGGATTATCCACGAAATATATTAGGCCTTCAGCTATTTAACCTTTCAACAAGAGATGAAATCATAAGTGCAGAATATGTTGATAGTATGGAATTTGTTGAATATACAATTGGTATTACAGCAAAAGGAAATTTGAAGAGTTTTTCAAAATCAAGCAAAAATGATTGTTTAAAGGCAAATACAGATTCAAACAGTAGTATTATAATGTTTACGAATAAGGGAAATGCTATAAAAATTCAAGGATTTGTAATACAGGAAGCAATAAAAGACGAAATACCATTAAGCAACTTAGTAGATGGACTTGAAAAAGGTGAAAAAGTCATTGCATTATATTCATTTAAAGAATATGATGAAAATCTTGCAGTATATACAATTACTAAAAAAGGACTTGTTAAGAAAACATATTTAAAAGAATTTAACGGTGATTATTTAATTCAACAAGGGTACAAATTTAAATATAAAGATGATGAAGTGGTTTCTGTAGATATATCTAATCATACCCTTGGTCATTTAGTTATGTTTACTAAAAAGGGGATGGCTATTAAGTTCCCAGTTAACAATGTAAGTGTTATGGGAAGAATTGCTTCAGGAGTTACTGGAATAAGCCTTAAAGATGATGATGAGATAATATATGCAAAATCATTCATAAATATGAAACAAACAGAAGATGGAGAGATTGCAATAACTTCGTTAGATAAATATAAATTACAAATATCCACTAAAAATAAGGAAACTAATGAGGTTCTATTATCAGATATTAAACTACAAAACAGGGCGGGAAGAGGATGTAGTATAATGATAGTGCAATTAGATGATGAAATAAAAAATGTAAGTCTAATATAATAAAATTTTAGGAGGGATAGAGATGAAGAAGGTTGCTGTATTCTTAGCAGAAGGCTTTGAGGAAATTGAAGCTTTAACAGTAGTTGACATTATGAGAAGGGCTGGAGTTACCTGCCATATGATTGGAGTAGAAAAAATAAATGTTTTGGGAGCTCATAATATTGAGGTTAAATGTGATAAAACATTAGATGAGGATATAAAGGATTATGATTTAATAGTTCTTCCAGGAGGAATGCCAGGAGCGAGAAATTTACAAAATAATGATAAAGTTATTGAAACTGTTAAATATTTTTATGAAAATGATAAGTTAGTATCAGCCATATGTGCAGCTCCAATAGTACTAGGTACAGCCCAAATAATAGATGGTAAGAATATAACTTCTTATCCAGGCTTTGAAGAAGAACTAAAAGGATGTAATTATAAAGAGGATAGAGTTGTTGTAGATAAAAATATAATAACAAGCAGAGGGCCTGCAACAGCAATGGAATTTGCATATAAGCTATTAGAGATGTTAGGAAATGATAAATATAAAGAAATAAGTAGTGGTATGTTATATAAATAAAATAAGATATGTTTTAGAAAATAATAAGTCAGTAACAGTATTGACTTGTTATTTTCTTTTATATATCTAACAGTGAGGATGAGTAAAATGAAAGAAAAATGGATGATTATTAATAGAAAAAAAGAATTTGAAATATTAAAAAGTGAAATTGAATTACATCCATTAATATTAAGATTACTTGCAAATAGAGGAATAGCCTCAAAAGAAGATGCAACACTTTTCTTAAATGGTAGCTTAAATGATTTACTAGATGAGAATACAATGAAAGGTATGAGAGAGGGAGTATCTATTATAAAAGATGCTATTTTAGCAAGAGAGAAAATTGTGATATATGGAGACTATGATTGTGATGGAGTATGTAGCACAACTATCTTATATAAAACTCTTGAAGAATTAGGTGCTAATTTTACTTATTATATTCCAAATAGAGAAGAAGAAGGTTATGGAATAAATAGTGATAGAATAAGAAAACTCAAAGAAGAAGGTGCAGAGGTTATTTTGACTTGTGATAATGGTATTTCTGCTATAGAACAAGTGAAGGTAGCTAAGGGGTTAGGGCTTAAAGTTGTAGTTACTGATCACCATGATATTCCTTACATAGAAGAGGGGGATAATAGAGTATTTATAGTTCCAGAGGCAGATGCTTTAGTAAACCCAAAACAACATGATTGCAATTATAAATTTAAAGAACTTTGTGGGGCTGGCATAGCTTTAAAATTTGCATTGAGACTACTTTCAGAAATGGGAAAAGATTTAGAAGATTATAAAGAACTCTATCAGTATGCAGCTATAGCTACTGTTTGTGATGTGGTAGAAATTTTGGGAGAAAACAGAATAATACTAAAGGAAGGCCTTAAGCAAATAAATGAAACTCATAACAAAGGACTTAAGGCATTAATAAAAGAAACATCACTTGAAAATAGAGAAATAAATGAA
This sequence comes from Clostridium sp. SHJSY1, assembly GCF_031626875.1. Lineage (NCBI taxonomy): Bacteria > Bacillati > Bacillota > Clostridia > Eubacteriales > Clostridiaceae > Clostridium > Clostridium sp. SHJSY1. The sequence continues at coordinate 125,481 of NZ_JANDMF010000001.1, read as the reverse complement.
TATCATTTTGGTTTTGTTATTGGACCAACTATTAATGCCACTGGAAGGTTAGAAACAGCAGATTTATCAGTGGAACTTTTGATTACTAAAGATGAAGAAAGAGCAGTAGAATTAGCTAAAAAGCTTTATGAATTAAATAAGATAAGGCAAGAGTTAACATCTGAAAGTGTAGAAAGAGTAATGGAAGTCATAGAGAAAAATTTTAATAAAGAAGAAAAAGTTATACTTGTATATGATGGAGAGATTCATGAAAGTATAGCAGGAATAGTAGCAGGAAGAGTTAGAGAGAAGTATAATTTGCCAACTATTATTTTAACAAAAGGAAAAGATATGCCAAAAGGGTCTGCTAGAAGTATTGAAGGATATAATATGTTTGAAGAACTTAATAAATGTAAAGAATTTATAGAAAAGTTTGGAGGACATCCTATGGCAGCAGGGCTTTCTGTTCAAGAAAAAAATATACCATTACTAAAAAAAGCTTTAATACAAAAATGCCCTTTAAAGAATGATGATATAGTTCCAGTGACTCGTATTGATTCGCCGTTACCATTAAATAAGATAGATGAAGAGTTAATAGAAAGCATAGAGAAATTAAGGCCTTTTGGAAAAGGAAATAATAGTCCTCTATTTGCAGTAAAAGATTTAGTAGTAAGTAGGGTGTTTTTTATGGGAAAAGAAAAGAACTTTATGAAGTTTAGATTTACCATGCCTGGAACTAATACTTATATAGAAGGAGTAAATTTTGATAAATATGAATATTTTAAAGAGGAGTTTATAAATAGATTTGGAGAAGAAAAATTTTTAAAACTTCTAGATGATGGCTATTCAAACTTCAAAATGGATATAGTATATTATCCTGGAATAAATGAGTTTATGGGGAAAAGAAATATTCAATTAAACATAAAAAATATGAGAATCTAATATTTAAAAAGAGATGTTTTTAATATTGAAAATATCTCTTTTTTGTTAACTTTTTGTCATTTAACTATATTTTACTGAAAAATAAACTAATAAGTAGTTCTTTATTTGTACAATTTCGTGATTAATATCACGGTGTTTGGTTTGTATTTTAATTATTCTATTAGTAAAAGCTAATTTTTACAACTAAACCATAGTAAGTGAAAAAATTATCAAACAGAAGAGGTGATAAATTAAAAAATACTAACAACACACTTATTTAGGAAAGAGGGATAGTATGAAAAAGGTTCAATCAACTTGTAATTATTGTGCCTTAGCTTGCAATTTAGATTTTTATGCTGAAGGGAATAAAATAATTAAAATTTTGCCAACAAAAAAATATCCAGTAAATGATGGGTTTGCTTGTATAAAAGGATTATCATTAGATAAGCAACAAACAGTACAAAAAGAATCTACATTACCTAGGATTAGGGAGAAAGATGGTACATTTAAAAGGATTTCTTGGAATGATGCATATAAAGTAGTTGCAGATAAATTTTTAGATTTACAAGAAAAGCATGGGAAAGAAAGTATTGCAGCTATTAGTACTGGTCAGTTAGTTCTAGAAGAGTTTGCTTTATTTGGACATGTAATGAGGAATTATTTGAAAACTAATGTTGATGGAAATACAAGATTATGTATGTCTACATCGGTAGTTGCTCATAAACAAAGTTTTGGGTTTGATGCCCCTCCGTATACATTAAAGGATGCAGAATTATCTGATACTATAATATTAATTGGTGCTAATCCTGTAATAGCACATCCTGTATTTTGGGATAGGATAAAAAATAATAAAAATAAAAAATTAATAGTTATAGATCCAAGAAAATCAGAAACAGCACAAAATGCTGATTACTGGTATGGCATAAAAGGAAAAACAGATTTAATATTGCTTTATTCCATAGCTAATAGTCTTATTAGTAAAGGATACATAGATAATGAGTACATAAGTAACTATACAGAAGGATTTGAAGATTTTAAGGAATTTGTTAAACAGTACGATATAGAAACTGCAAGTAAAGAAACTGGTGTTAGTGAATCAGCAATTTTAGAACTTGTAGAATTAATTCATAAGGGAAAAAGAGTTTCTTTTTGGTGGACAATGGGTGTTAATCAAGGATATGAAGCTGTTAGAACAGCTCAAGCTATAATTAATTTAGCATTAATGACAGGAAATATTGGAAAACCAGGCACTGGAGCAAATTCTCTTACAGGACAATGCAATGCAATGGGATCAAGAGCATATAGTAATACAGCATCTCTTTTTGGTGGGGGAGATTTTGATAATATGGTTAGACGTGAAAGAATAGCTGAAGTTCTTGGAGTTAATGAATCCATTCTTGCCAATAAACCAACATTAACCTACAACGCAATTATTGAAAAAATTATATCTGGAGAAATAAAAGGATTGTGGGTTATTTGTACAAATCCACGTCATTCATGGACAAATAATAGTAAGTTTAAAGAGGCTATGGAAAAGTTGGAATTTTTTGTGGTCCAAGATATTTATGGTAATACTGATAGTTCTCAAGATTGTGATATGTATCTTCCAGTAGTTTCAGGAATTAAGAAAGAAGGAAATTTAATAAATACAGAAAGACGAATATCTGCTTTACGTCCAGTACTAGAAAAATCTCCAAATGAAAGAAGTGATTATGAGGTTATTTATGGAATTGGACAGGCATTAGGAATGGGAGAACTTCTAGAAAAGTGGAAAACTCCTAGGGATGCTTTTAATTTAATGAGAGAATGTTCTAGAAATATGCCTTGTGATATGACAGGTGTTACATATGATGGATTAGTAAATTCTAATGGAATTCAATGGCCTTTTAGAGAAGGAGAAATGCTTAAAGAAGATGAGAGAAGATTGTATGAAGATAATAAGTACTACACACCTTCCCAAAAAGCTAAATTTGTATTTGAAGAAGTTCGTAAAAATCCATTGGCAGTTACGAAAGAATTTCCATATATTTTAAATACAGGAAGAGGAAGCATTGGACAATGGCATACACAAACACGTACAAGAGAAATAGCTGTTGTTGAAGATATTAACATTAAGGATGCATACATTTATATAAATACTAAACTTGCAGAGGAAATTGATGTTAAAGAAAATGAAAAAATTAAAGTTTCTTCTGTTAATGGTAATTTTTCTGATTTTAAAGTTAAAGTTACAGATAATGTTAAGTATGATGAACTTTATGCACCTATTCACTATTTGGAGTGCAATAATTTAACACCATCTTTATATGATTCATATTCTAAAGAGCCTTCATATAAGACAACTCCAATTAATATTTCTAAAATTCAAGTTGGAGGAGATAATTTATGAAGAGAATAAAAGCGAATAAAAGTAAATGTGTAGGATGTTTAACTTGTGTTACAGCTTGTATGGTTAGTAATGAAAGTTGTGATTCAAGAAATCGTATAGTTAGAGATAGTGAAAATAATGTTAAGCTTATTTTTTGTCACCATTGTGATAAGCCTAAATGTGTTGATGTATGTATTAATGGGGCAATGTCTAAAAATAAGGAAAATGGGTTGGTTGAATACAACAAAGGACTTTGTGTAAGTTGTAATAAATGCATAGAGGCCTGCCCTTTTGATGCACTGAAAAGTGATTCTATTAAACAAAAGGAAATTATGAAATGCAATATGTGTGTCCATAGAACAGAAAATAATGAACCTAATCCTATGTGTGTTGAGAAGTGTCCAATGGGAGCAATAAGCTTTAAATAACATAAATATAGGATAGAAGATAAGGAGATATTAGATGGAAAAAAAATCACTTTTTCAAAGATTAGAAAACTTGCCTGTTCCAATTCTTCCAGCAATTTTAGGGACTGCATCTCTATCAAATGTATATTTTAATTTAGGATACACTTGGATAAGACATGCTTCAATGTGGGCAGCAACAATTGTTTTAATAATATATATAATAAAAATTATATTTTATTTTAATACATGCAAAAATGAATATACTAATACTGTACCAGCTAGTTTGTATGCTGCTTTTTGCATGATTTTAATGATTTTAGGAAGTTACTATTTTGATTATAATCCAGTTGTAGGAAAGACTATGTGGTTTAGTGGAATTGTTATTCATGTTATACATATTTTAGTCTTTACATACAAAAATGTTATTAAAGGTATAAATAAAGATACTTTTGTTCCTAGTTGGTTTGTTACTTATAATGGAATAATGGTATCTACATCTATTGGAGTACCTATGAATGAACCAATAGTAGGAAAAATAATTGTATATTATGGAATAGTTGTTTTTTTGCTTATAATTCCATTTATGATATATAGGTTAATAACAGCGCCAATTAAAGATATATTTTATCATACTCAAGCAATTTTAGTTGCACCATCAAGTTTGTGTGTAATTGGATATTTAAATTATTTTAAAGAACCTAATCTAATAATAATATATTTACTATATGCATGTGTATTTTCAGCAGTAATATTTGTAATTATAAAAATACCAAAATTCTTTTCGTATTCATTTTATCCAGGTTTTGCAGGTATTACGTTCTCGATGGCAATTGGTACAGTAGCTTCAACTAAGGTATCATCATTTTTAACTGTACAAGGACATGAAATAGTTGGGAGTATTATTAAAGAAGTATCAGGAATTCAACTTTATATAACTACAGCATTTATTTCATTTGTACTTTATAACTTTTTAAAAATGCTTTTTGGTTGGAATAAATAGTTATAATTGAATAATATCCGTGCAAAAATATCTAAGGAGAGAACTCTATGATATTGAGCCAAAGCAAAATTGATTGCTTTCAGGGTTACATAGGAAACTATTTAGCCTTCCGTGTTTGAAAAGGATGATTATTCAAATTTTAAAATAAGATATTAATTTTGAATATATAGTATATTATTTAAGCTACATTATTTAGTGTGAATGATATACTTTTTTTTATAGATTATAATTTTTTGAAATTTAGTAGAAAATTAAGTAGAAATTATAAATTCATTAGAAGTCATGGGGATAATAATCAATAAAGAGAGTAAAAAAGTTCAATTATCTACATAGATTTTTATGATTTTTATGAAAATATTTCTATAATATACAATTTTAAATTTGAAATTTTATTTTTTACAAATATAATATTATATGATAGTTAAAATGTAATAGATATCATAATATAATTTAGAGAAAATAAAGTCTTTTATAAAACTTAGTATAGTATATATTTACATAGAAGGGAGAAATATTTCATTAATTACTAAAGAAAATATGAAAATCGTTACAGAATGAGTTGATTTTAAGGAGTGATAGTTTTGAGTAAGTATAAAATAATCATGACTGGTGGAGGTACAGCAGGACATGTTACACCTAATTTAGCGCTGATACCTAGTTTAGAAAAAAATGATTTTGAAATTAAATATATAGGAAGTAAAGATGGTATAGAGAAGGAAATAGTCACAAAAAATAATATACCTTATTTTGAAATTTCTTCAGGTAAATTAAGAAGATATTTTGATTTTAAAAATATGTCAGATCCATTCAAAGTAATAAAAGGTGTTTTTGATGCAAGGAAAATATTATCAAAGGAAAAACCAGATGTAATATTTTCAAAAGGTGGCTTTGTAGCTGTTCCAGTAGTTATAGCTGCATCTATGAAAGGAATTCCTGTAGTTGCACATGAATCAGATATTACTCCAGGACTTGCAAATAAATTATCAGCTCCTTTTTGTAATAAGCTTTGTGTTACTTTTAGAGAAAGTTTAAAATATATAAAAGGTGATAAAGGGGTATTAACAGGAAGCCCAATAAGAGATGAAATATTTAATGGATCAAAATTAAAAGGTTTGGAAATATGCGGCTTTGAAGGTAATAAAGAAGTGATCTTTATCATGGGAGGAAGCCTAGGTTCAAAGATTGTAAATGATGTGATTAGAGAAAACTTACAAGAGTTATTAAAGTCATATGATATTATTCATATTTGTGGTAAAGGAAATAAAGATGAAAATTTAAAGGATGTAAATGGTTATGTCCAATTTGAATATGTTAGTGAAGAACTTCCTCACTTGATGAAATCAGCAGATTACATAGTATCTAGAGCAGGGGCTAATTCTATATTTGAATTTTTAGCATTAAAAAAACCAACACTTTTAATTCCTTTATCAAAAAAGGCTAGTAGAGGGGATCAAATTTTAAATGCACAGTCTTTTGAAAAAGAAGGATATTCTTTAGTCATAGAAGAAGAAGATATAACTAAAGATACATTTATTGGAAAGGTAAAAGAACTTAAAGAAAAGAGAAAAGAGTTGGTTAGGAATATGAGTAAGGGAAAAGATAATGTTGGAAATGATGCTGTAATTCAAGTTATTATGTCAGTTATAGATACTAAGAAGTAAAATGACTGAAAATTTACATTATTCCTAATTTGTCTTTGATTAACAAATAACCTTGCAAAATAAAATCAGTGATATATAATGTAATTGGTAGGTTTATAATATCAAATTAACTAAACGTTAAAAATTTCACAATAGCGTTATGATTAATATGTTTAATTATATTTAAAATTGAATGTTATATTGTGAATTAATTCTAAATTTTGAAAGAGGGGTCTACGCGATGAGAAAAATGAAAACTATGGATGGAAATACTGCAGCAGCTCATATTGCTTATGCATTTACAGAAGCTACAGCAATCTATCCTATAACACCATCTTCACCAATGGCTGAACACGTTGATGAATGGGTAGCTCAAGGAAGAAAGAATATTTTTGGACAACCAGTAAGAGTAATGGAAATGCAATCAGAAGCAGGAGCTGCTGGTGCAGTACATGGTTCATTACAAGCAGGAGCATTAACAACAACTTTCACTGCTTCACAAGGATTATTATTAATGATTCCTAACATGTATAAGATAGCAGGAGAAATGCTTCCATCAGTATTCCACGTATCAGCAAGAGCACTTGCAACTTCATCACTTAACATATTTGGTGATCATCAAGACGTTATGGCTGCAAGACAAACTGGTTTTGCAATGCTTGCAGAAGGATCAGTTCAAGAAGTTATGGACTTAGCTCCAGTTGCACATTTAACTGCAATTAAGTCAAGAATTCCTTTCTGTAATTTCTTTGATGGATTTAGAACATCTCATGAAATTCAAAAGATTGAAGTTTTAGAATATGATGAATTAGCTAAGTTAGTTGATTATGAAGCATTAGATGCTTTCAGAGCTAGAGCTTTAAATCCAAATCATCCTGTAACAAGAGGTACAGCACAAAATGCTGATATTTACTTCCAAGAAAGAGAATCTGTTAATAAGTTCTATGATTCAGTTCCTGAAATCGTTGAAGGATATATGGCTGAAATTACTAAATTAACAGGAAGAGAATATCACTGTTTCGATTACTATGGAGCACCAGATGCTGATAGAGTAATAATAGCTATGGGTTCTGCTACAGACGTATGTGAAGAAACAATTGATTATTTAAATGCTAACGGACAAAAAGTTGGTGTTATTAAGGTAAGATTATTCAGACCTTTCTCAACTGAAAAATTCTTAAATGCTATTCCAAGCACAGCTAAGAGAATTGCTGTTTTAGATAGAACTAAAGAACCAGGTTCTGCTGGAGAACCATTATACTTAGACGTTAAGAATGCATTTTATGGAAAAGAAAATGCTCCATTAATCGTTGGTGGTAGATTTGGATTAGGTTCTAAGGACCCAAATCCAGGACATATTGCTGCAGTTTATGAAAACTTAGCAAAAGAAGAACCAAAGAATGGATTTACAATTGGTATAGTTGATGACGTTACAAATACATCATTAGAAGTACATGAAGATATAGATGCTACACCAGAAGGAACTACAGCTTGTAAGTTCTGGGGATTAGGATCAGATGGTACTGTTGGTGCTAACAAGAGTGCTATAAAAATCATTGGAGACCATACAGATATGTATGCTCAAGGATACTTCTTCTATGATTCAAAGAAATCAGGAGGAATCACAGTATCTCACTTAAGATTTGGTAAGAAAGCAATTAAGTCACCATACTTAATTAATAAGGCTGACTTCGTTTCATGTTCTAACCAATCATATATCCACAAATACAATGTACTTGATGGATTAAAGGCAGGTTCAACTTTCTTATTAAATACTATCTGGACTCCAGAAGATTTAGAAGAAAAGTTACCAGCATCATATAAGAACTTCATAGCAAACAACAACATTAAGTTCTACACATTAAATGCTGTTGCTATAGCTCAAGAAATTGGACTTGGTGGAAGAATTAACATGATAATGCAATCAGCATTCTTCAAGTTAGCTAAGATTATTCCATTAGAAGATGCAATAAAATACTTAAAAGACGCCGTTGTTTCTTCATACGGTAAGAAGGGACAAAAAGTTGTTGATATGAACAACGCTGCTATTGATAGAGGTGTTGAATCAATCATTGAAATTAATATACCAGAATCTTGGAAAACAGCTGTAGATAAAGAAGTTGTTGATACTAAGAAGAAGTCAGACTTCGTTAAGAATATAGTTATTCCAATGAACAGACAAGAAGGAGATGCTCTTCCAGTTTCTACTTTTGTAGGTATGGAAGATGGTACTTTCGAAGCAGGTACTGCAGCTTTCGAAAAGAGAGGAATCGCTGTTAATGTACCAGAATGGCAATCAGACAAGTGTATACAATGTAACCAATGTTCATTCGTATGTCCACATGCTGCAATCAGACCTGTATTATTAACTGATGAAGAAGCTAAGAATGCTCCTGAATCATTAAAGGCTGTTCCAGCTAAGGCATTAAAGACTGAAGAGCCATTACAATACTTCATGGCAGTTACTCCATTAGACTGTTCAGGTTGTGGAAACTGTGCTCAAGTATGTCCAGCTCCAGGAAAAGCATTAGTTATGAAACCACAAGATACACAAGCGGCTCAAATGGAAGCTTGGGATTATGCTATAGATGAAGTAAAAACTAAAGCAAATCCAATGAACAAGAATACAGTAAAAGGAAGTCAATTTGAACAACCATTACTTGAATTCTCAGGAGCTTGTGCAGGATGTGGAGAAACTGCATATGCTAAACTTATAACTCAATTATTTGGTGACAGAATGATGATTGCTAATGCAACAGGATGTTCATCAATTTGGGGAGGATCTGCTCCTTCAACTCCATATACAAAGAACCATAATGGACATGGTCCAGCTTGGGCTAACTCATTATTCGAAGATAATGCAGAATATGGATTAGGAATGTACTTAGGAGTTAAGTCTATAAGATTAAGAGTAGCAGAAAACTGTGAAAAAGCATTAGCTGCTGGTTTAGATGGTGAAGCTAAGGCTGCTGTTGAAGATTGGTTAGCTAACATCGACAATGGTGAAGGAACTAGAACTAGAGCTGAAAGATTAGAAGCTGCTTTAGAAGCTGTTAATACTCCAGAAGCTAAGGAAATATTAAAAGAAAAAGACTTCTTCGTTAAGAGATCTCAATGGATCTTTGGAGGAGACGGATGGGCTTACGATATCGGATACGGTGGAGTTGACCACGTATTAGCATCAGGAGAAGATGTAAATATATTCGTATTTGATACAGAAGTTTACTCAAATACAGGTGGACAATCTTCTAAATCTACTCCAACTGCTGCAATAGCTAAGTTTGCTGCAAGTGGTAAGAAGACTAAGAAGAAAGATCTTGGTATGATGGCAATGAGCTATGGATATGTATATGTTGCTCAAGTTAATATGGGAGCAGATAAGAACCAAGCTCTTAAGGCTATAGCAGAAGCAGAAGCTTACAAGGGACCATCATTAATCATAGGTTATTCTCCATGTATCAACCATGGATTAAAACTTGGTATGGGTAACAGCCAATTAGAAGCTAAGAGAGCTACTGAATGTGGATACTGGCAAATGTACAGATTCAATCCAGAATTAAAGGGAACTAAGAACCCATTCTCATTAGATTCTAAGGAACCAACAGCAGACTTCAAGGAATTCTTAATGGGTGAAGTTAGATATTCTTCATTAGCTAAAGCATTCCCAGAAGCAGCAGAAGCATTATTTGAAAAGACTCATCAAGATGCAATAGAAAGACTAGAAAGTTACAAGAGATTAGCATCTGCAGAATAATATAAATAAAAGTAAAAACGGGCTTTAAGCCCGTTTTTATTTTTATAATCAAGAATTGAAAAAGAAAAAAGAAATATTACTTTTATTTTTGGTTAATTAAGGGTACAATGAAGATGACACTAAAATTTCAGGAGGTAAGAAGATGGATAAAGAAGAAAAGAAATGTGGATGCGGACACGATCATGAAAATGAAGGTTGTGGATGCGGACATAATCATGAACATGGTCACGAAGGTTGTGGATGTGGGCATGATCATGATGAAGAAAGCTTCGTTATTGATTTAGAAGATGATAATGGAAATGTTGTATCATGTCCTATAATAGACGCTTTTGAATTTGAAGGAAATGAATATGTATTAGCTCAACATCCAGATGATGATTCAGTATATATGTTTAAATCAGAAAATGATGAATTAATAGTTCCAGAAGAAGAAGAGTTCAATAGAGTGGCTACTTATTATAATGAGGAATTAGTAGAGAAATAATAAGGGAGTGGTTTTTCCACTCTTTTTATTGTGAAAAAAATAAGAAAAAATTATTATGTATAATTTACATTAACCTATAATAATGCTATATTCTTTATATATGGCAAGGAAGGTGTAGATATGAAGTATGCTGATTTACATATTCATTCCTCATATTCAGATGGATGTTTTACTCCAGAAGAAATTCTTGAAATAGCTGAAAGAAAAGGGTTAAAGTGTATTTCTATAACAGATCATGATACCATAGCTTCACAATATATAACAAAAATAAAGTTTAGTAAAGTGAATATAATAACAGGAATAGAATTTAGTACTGAATATGATGATCAAGATATACATATATTAGCTTATCATATAGATATAGAAAATGTGAAATTATCTATGGCTATAGAGAGACTTAGGGATGCTAGAATTGAAAGAGCAAAAGAAATAATAAATAAATTAAAAAAAGTAAATATTGATATAGATATTAATAATCTAATAAGAGATGGTGGCTTTTCATTAGGAAGAGGTAATATTGCGAAAGAAATGGTTAATATGGGGTATGTGGATAATTTTAAAGAGGCTTTCACAAAATTCCTTATGAAGGGAAAAACTGCATATGTACAAGGAAAAAAACAAAATTTTAAAGAAGTTATGAAACTTATTGAAGAATGTGGGGGTATAGCAGTACTTGCACACCCAGGAAGAATATACAGAAGTATAGAAGTTGAAAATATAGTAAGAAAGTTAAAATGTCATGGACTAAAAGGAATAGAAGTTTATCATCCAAGCCATTCAAAAGAGCAGATAAATTGTTTCTATAATTTAAGTAAAAAATATAAATTGTTGATTACAGGTGGAAGTGACTTTCATGAAATAAAAAATGGGGACTGTACACTTGGAAGTCAAGGAATATCAGAGCTATTATTAGAAAAAATAATAAATATAAAAGATAAGCAATAAGTGATAATGGAGGAAAGAAAAAATGGGATGTTCAAAGAAGGCGGAAAACATAACTCCGTCAATTACATTAGCAATTACAACAAAAGCTAAGGAATTATCTGATGCAGGAGTTGATGTAGTAAGCTTTGGAGTTGGGGAACCAGATTTTAATACCCCTAAACATATAATAGAGGCTGCTATAAAGGCAATGGAGGAAGGAAAAACAAAGTACACAGCAACACCTGGTATATTAGAACTGAGAAAAGCTATTTGTAATAAATTTAAGAAAGATAATGGATTAGATTATACACCTGACCAAATTGTAGTATCAACAGGGGCAAAACAATGTTTAGCTAATGCATTTATGTCAATATTAAATCCAGAAGATGAAGTTTTGGTTTCATCACCTTATTGGGTTAGTTATCCAGAATTAATTAGATTAGCGGATGGAGTGCCTGTAATAGTAGAAACTAATAAAGAGAGCAATTATAAATTTAACTTGGAATTATTAAATAAATATACTACTAATAAAACAAAAGCATTAGTAATAAATAGTCCAAATAATCCTACAGGAACGATTTATTCAAAAGAAGAATTCAATGTAATTGCAGACTTTGCTAAGGAAAAAGATTTAATTATTATAGCAGATGAAATATATGAAAAGTTGATATATGATGGTGAAAAACATGTTAGTATAGCTAGTATATCTGAAGATAGTTATAAAAGAACAATAGTAATTAATGGATTATCAAAGGCTTATGCTATGACGGGGTGGAGAATAGGGTATTCAGCAGCAAGTAAAGAAATATCAAAACTTATGTCAAGTATACAAAGTCATATGTCGTCTAATACTAACTCTATAACACAATATGCAGCAGTTGCAGCACTAAATGGCCCAGAAGATGAACAAAAGGTAATGGTACAAGAATTTGAAAAAAGAAGAAATTATATGCTAGATAGGATATCAAAAATAAAAAATATTTCATGTATAGAACCGTCAGGAGCATTTTATGTAATGATAAATATTGAAAAGTTTTTTGGAAAAACTATAAATGATAAAAGAATTAACAATTCAGTGGGATTTTCTTCCATGCTTCTTGAGGAGGAAAATGTTGCAGTTGTTCCAGGAGCTGGTTTTGGAGTAGATAATTATGTAAGAGTATCTTATGCAACTTCAATGGAGACAATTAAAAAAGGTTTAGATAGAATAGAAAATTTTATAAAAAAGATAAAATAATAATACAAGCGAAGTTGTAAAAAAATACATCTTCGCTTCAATTACATTAGGATTTATTTACAAAATGTAATATAATAACATTATACATAAATTAGGAGGTAAATGGTGAAAAAACTAGCAATATTTGATGTAGATTATACAATAACAAAAAAGGAAACTCTTATGGAGTTATATAAATACAGCATAAAAGAGAATAAAAAAAATGTAATATATTTACCAAGAGCACTTTTTAGTGGACTAATGTACATACTAAAGATATATGATGAAAAAAAGGTGAAGGAAAGTTTTTTAAAGTTTTTAGATAATTTTGATGAAGATGAATTTAAAAGTTTGATGAAAAGATTTTATCATAATAGACTTAGCGAAATAATATATGAAGATTCTTTAAATATGATGAAAAAGTTAAAGGGGGAGGGGTATGATATATATTTAATATCTGCATCACCAGAATTTTATTTAAATGAATTATATGCAATTCCTGAAGTTAATAAGATAATCGGTACTAGATTTGGTTTTAGTAAAGGTAAGTTTGTGCGAAGTATGGAAGGAAAGAATTGTAAAGGTGAAGAAAAGGTTAAAAGATTAAAAGAAGTTCTAAAAGATGAGAATATACAGGTAGATTTTAAAGAATCGTATATGTTTTCAGATTCACTATCAGATAAACCTTTATTTGATCTAGTAGGTAAATCATATTTGATAAATTATAAAAAGAAACATGATATAGAAATATTAAAGTGGAAGTAGGGAGGAAATAAAAAATGGAGGCTATTCAAGATTTTTATATTGAAAACAATCAAATAAAAGGGCTAGAAGAATGGAAAGATGATGGAGAGAAGGAAATTATATATGAAGTGTTAAGAATCATAAAATGTAAACCTTTATTTTATGAGGAACATTATAAAAGAATGGTTAATTCATGTAGTTTAGCTGAGGTAAAATTAGAATTTTCTGAGGACACGATTAAGGAGTTAATAGAAAAATTGATTAAAGCAAATAAATCTATAGAAGGAAATATAAAGATAACATATGGTAAGGAAAGTAAAAAAATAAAGATGTTTTATATCAAGCATTCATATCCTAGTGAAGAAATGTATTCAGAAGGGGTTAGAACTATATTATACTATGGAGAAAGAGAAAATCCTAATGCTAAGATTGTTAATCAAAATTTTAGAAGTAAGGTTAATGAAAAACTTAAGGAAACAGGTGCATATGAAGCTATTTTAGTAGATAGAAATAATTTGATAACTGAAGGAAGTCGGTCTAATATTTTTTTTATAAAAGGAGATGCTATTTATACTTCAAAAGTAGAAAAAGTTTTACCTGGAGTTACAAGAACTGAAATAATAAAGCTTGCAAATGAAAATAATATTAATGTATTGGAGGGAGAAATTGATGCTAAAGATTTGATGGAATTTGATGCGATGTTTATATCTGGAACATCACCACAAATATTACCAATAAGTAAAGTAGAAGATATAAAATTTGATACTAACAATTATTTGTTGAGAAAATTAATGGAATTATTTTTAAAAAAGGTAGAAAAATATTAAAAATATTATAAAAAATACTTAGATTAATATGAATTGAATGAGTATTACAATAATTTAGAACTATAGTATATACTGAAAATGCATAAATGGTGTAAGGGGGAAGTAGTAAAATGGAATATAAATTTTGTGGGAAAAGTTTAGAAGAATGCATAAAAAAAGCAGAAGAAGAGTTGTTAGTATCTAGAGAATTATTTGAAGTTCAAGTATTGGAAGAAAAAGGATTTTTGAAAAAGAAATGTTGTATAAAAGTTATTTATGAAGAAAATAAAAAAGAAACAGCGCATACTGAGGATATAAGTATTGAATCTAATATAGTTGATAATAATAAAACAAAAATACAGAATAATGATATTGTTATACAAGGAGAAGAAATTAAATTAAATATAGTAGAAAATTCTGTTGTTAAGTTAGAATTTGAATATGGAATTAAATTATTCGTTAATGAGCAAGAGATAAATTCCCCAATAGAAGTTACATTAGGGGATACCATTAGGTTTGAGACAGGTAAAATTGAAGCTAAAAGAGATTTAAAGATTAATACAAATCCAGATAACACCTTGGCTACAGTGGACATTAAATATATACCAGAAGAGAAAAAAGAAGTTCGTTTCAAGATAATAGAAGATAAAGTGCATTTATTTCAAGAAATAGTTGATGGAGAAATGCCACCATTATATAAAAAAGATGAGTTAAGAGAAGCTCTTATTGGTAAAGGAATTGTCTATGGAATAATAGATGAACAATTAGATAAGATTAGTAAAGAGACTTCGGTAAAAGATGAAATTGTAGCTAAAGGACGTCCGGTTATACATGATGAATTAGATAAGATAGATATTAAATTTGAAAATGTGAAGAGAAATGTAGAAGAAAATTCTAAGGAAAATATAGATTATAGAAATCTTTATTCCATGCCAAATGTAAAAAAAGATCAAATAATTGCAGAATTAATTGAGGGTAGTGAGGGTCAGGATGGAATAAATATATTTGGAGCTGAAATAAAAAAGAAAGTTAAAAAGCCATTAACCATTTTAGCTGGAGATGGATGCATATTGGAAGAGAATAATATAATAGCAACAATTGATGGACGTCCAAGTGTAAAAGGTGGAGTTTTTCAGGTTAACAAGATATTTGAAACCACAAGTGATGTTGATATGGCAAGTGGTAACATAACATTTGTTGGAGATGTAAAAATTTCAGGTAGTGTTAAAGAAGGAATGAAAGTTGAGGCAGGGGAAAGTGTTGAAGTTGGACAAAATGTTGAAATTGCTAAAATAATAACTAGTGGAGACGTTCATATAAAAGGTAGTGTAATAAAATCTGAGATAATTGCAGGATTTGAAGATGTAAATCTTAAAAACTCAATTAATATGTTGGGAAATTTTAAAATGGATATAGAAATTCTTGTGAATTCATTTGAGGAGTTAAAAAGGCGAAATCTTATAAATGATTCAAAATCAATTGGGGAAGTAATAAAAATTTTATTAGAAACAAAATTAAAAGATACCCAAAGAAAAGCTGTCGAAATACTGAAAAACACTACGATTGAAGGAGAAAAAGTAGATGCTATAAAAAAAATATTAAAAGAAAAGATTATAGGTTCTGGACCTTTAGGTATAAAGTATTTGAGTGAACTGTACGAATTAATAGAGTGTATAGATAAGGTATTACAACCTCTTAAAATAAAGATATCTAATCCAGTGGATGTTTATTTTAATTATTGTCAAGATAGTAAAATTAAAGCATCTGGAACGATATATGTTACTGGAAAAGGACAATATGTCTCAGCACTTTATGCAGATAGTAATATAGAATTTTTAGAAAAAGGTGCAATAGCAAGAGGTGGAGTATTGTGTGCTGGAAAAGAAATAAAAGCAAAAGTAGTGGGAAGTACGGCTGGAGTAATGACCATTTTGAAAGTAGAAAGACATGGAGTTATAACAGCTGATGTGGCATATCCGAATACTGTGTTTGCTTTTGGAGAAAGAAGGTACACATTAGAAATAGCATCAAAAGAAATAAAAGCTTATCTTGACGAAGAAGGAGAAGTAGTAGTAGATAAATTTGTACTTTAGGAGGATAAACCATGGAAGGAAACGAAATTAAAATACTTATCTTTAATTTAAATGGTGAACATTATGCTACTGATATTAGTGATGTAGAACGAATATTGGGATATATTGAACCTACAGGAATGCCAGATGCACCAAGTTTTGTTGAAGGAGTAATAAACTATGAAAATAGTATATTACCAATAATAAATTTAAGTAAAAAATTTAATTTTCAGCTACTGAAGGAACAGGCTGAAAAAGAGGTTAAGAAGATTATAGTTGTCAAGCGAGACAAAAAGAAATTTGGCGTAATAGTTGATACTGTATATGAAGTATCAAATGTAAGCAGTGATTCGTTTGAAGAGGCACCTACAATAACATCATCAAGTTCAAAAAATTATATAGAAGGGCTAATAAAGCTGGAGGATAAAATAGTAATTCTTTTGAATCTGGTTAAGATTTTATCTGAAGATGAAGAAGAATTGATTTTTTAGGGGGAACTAAATGCATGGGTGAAATAAAAGTTGGTATAGCAGATTTAAACCTAGTAATGCCACCAGGTAAGATTATGACAATAGGCCTTGGATCTTGTGTAGGAATTTCTTTATATGATAACACTTTGAAAATAGCAGGGCTTGCACATATAATGTTACCAGATAGCACTCAATTTAAGAATGTTCTTCAGCCACTAAAATTTGCAGATTTAGCTATTCCTATTTTGATAAAAAAAATGGAGGAAAAGGGTTGTAAGAAAAGAAACTTAGTAGCCAAAATTGCAGGTGGTGCATCCATGTTTAATTTTTCAGACAAAAGTATGGTTAGTGACATAGGAAAAAGAAATGCTGAGTCAGTAAAATTAGCATTAAAAAAGGAGTCCATACCAATAATAGCAGAAGATACTGGTGGCAATAAAGGTAGGACTATGATAGTGGATTCTGAGGATGGAATGGTAATGTTGAGAATTGTAGGGCAAGGTGTAGTTACGCTATAAGGGGTTGTTTAAATGGCAAATATTAAGGTAGCAGTAGTTGATGATTCAGCTTTTATGAGAAAAATATTATCAGATATTTTAAATTCTCATCATGAGATAGAAGTAATTGCTAAATTTAGAAATGGGAAAGATCTTATAGAGCAGTTTTATAGATATAATCCAGATATAATTACATTAGATGTTGAAATGCCTATATTGAATGGAGTAGATACATTAAAACAGTTAAAAAATTCAGGCATTAAATGTCCAGTTATTATGTTAAGTAGCTTAACTGGAGAAAATTCTGCAAAAACTCTAGAATGTTTAGATTTAGGTGCTGTGGATTTTATAGAAAAACCTGTTTTTAATCATATAAGCGATAATCATATTTTTAATGAACTTATGTTTAATAAGATATTAGCTATAGCTAAAAAAGGAAAAGAGAATGGTTTTGCTAAAAAATCAACAAAAGCTACTGAAACAATGTTTAGAGAAACAACAATTAAGGAAACAACATTTAATGAAACTAAGCATTTGATTAAAGCTGTGGTTATTGGAGCATCAACAGGTGGACCAAAGGCTTTACAAAAAGTGCTTGTAGAAATAAATGAAAATATTGGAGTACCGGTATTTGTTGTCCAACATATGCCAAAAGGTTTTACAAAAGCCTTTGCAGATAGATTAAATGGAATTTGCAAATTGAAGACCGTTGAAGCTGCAAATGGAATGCCGATTGAAATTAACACTATTTATATAGCTCAAGGCGGCTATCATATGACTGTTGGAAAAGATAATAAGATATGGCTTAATGAAGAACCAACTATTTGGGGAGTTAGGCCAGCAGTGGATAAACTTTTTGAATCAGCAGTAAATGTATATGGTGGAAATCTTCTTTCTGTAATATTAACAGGTATGGGAAGAGATGGTGCAAATGGGACTGCAATTATAAAAAATAGTGGTGGGATAACAATATCGGAAGATGAATCTACATGTACTATATATGGTATGCCAAAAGCTGCATATGAAACAGGAAAAGTAGATATGGTTTTACAACTACAATTAATAGCAAATAAAATTAATACTTTAGTAAAAGGGAGATAATTGGGAATATGAATTTTGATGAATTTCATAAATGGGTACATAGAGAACTTGGTATTGATCTTTCAGCTTATAAACCTGAACAGTTACATAGAAGGATAAATAGTTTGATGGGTAGAGTTGGTGTTCATTCTTTAGATGAATATACCTCCTTAATAAAAAAAGATGCAGATCAAAAACAAAGATTTTTGGATTTTATTACAATAAATGTAACGGAATTTTTTAGAAATCCAGAATTATTTCAAGAGTTAGAAAAAATTCTCACAAACGAGATTTTGCCTAAAAATAATCAACTTAAAATATGGAGTGCAGCGTGTTCAATAGGATGTGAGCCATACACATTAGGAATTATATTAGATAAAGTAAGTAAAAATAAAAGACATAATATAATAGCTACTGATATAGATAACACAATATTAGGGAAAGCTAAAGTTGGAGAATATGTTGAGTCTGAACTTAAAAATGTTACTCAAAAAGATTTAAGTGATTATTTCATTAATGAAAATGGAAAATACAAAATTAAAGATAATATTAAATCAATGGTAACATTTAAAAAGCATGATTTAATATTAGGTAATTATGAAAATGATTATGATTTAATTGTGTGTAGAAATGTTGTTATCTATTTTAATAATGATATAAAAAATCAAATTTACCAAAAATTTAGTAATTCTTTAAAAAAAGGTGGATTACTATTTGTAGGGGCTACAGAGAGTATTTATAATTATAAAGAATACGGATTTGATAAGGCTTCTACATTTATATATAGAAAACTTTAAGGAGGAATTATAATGGACACATCTCAATATATGAATATGTTTTTAGAAGAATCAATGGATAATTTGCAAACACTAAATGAATCTCTTCTAGACTTAGAACAAGAGCCAAGTAATGTTGATAAGTTAAATGAAATATTTAGGGTTGCACATACGATAAAAGGTATGGCAGCTACCATGGGATTTAGTGACATTGCAGAATTAACTCATAAAATGGAAGATGTATTATCAAAGTTTAGAGAAGGCGAACTAAAGGTAACACAACAAGTTGTAACTGTTTTATTTGATTGTTTGGATACTCTTGAAAAAATGGTTACCAATATAGAAGATGGTAGTGATGATAAGATAGATATAGAAGATATACTGAAATCTTTAAATAATATATCTGAAACGAGTGATAGTGATGATGAGGTTCAAGAAATAGAAGTTGCTGAAGAGAATGTAAGTAAGAAAGATGATTCAAGTATTATAGAATTAAATGAATATGATATATCAGTAATAAAGCAAGCTAGAGAAAAAGGTTATAAAGCAATTAAGATTAAGATTACATTAAGCGAAAATACTCTACTAAAATCAGCAAGAGCTTTTCTAATTGTTAAAGATCTTGAAGAGGTTGGAGAGATTGTTAAATCTATTCCTGAAACACAGGATATTGAGAATGAAGAGTTTGAATTAGATTTAGCATTTGTCTTAATTACTAAGAGTAGTGCAGAGGATATTAAAGCATTAGTGGAGGGAATTTCTGAAGTTAGAAATGTAATTCTTGAAACTGTGGCTTTTGAAGAAGAACAGAAACAAGAAGCTCCTGTTGAAGAGGTAAAAGTTGTAGAACCTAAAAACATAGAGCAAAAGCCAAAAGAAGAAGCTCCAGCTAAAAAAGTGCCAGCTAAAAAAGAAGGGCATAAAAAAGCGCATCAATCAGTAAGGGTGGATTTAGAAAGAATAGATAAGTTAATGAATATGGTTTCGGAGCTTGTAATATATAGAACTAGACTAGAACAAATTGTTTTAAACTATAAGTCACCTGAATTATCAGAAACATTAGAGCAAGTAGGAAGGACTACAACAGATCTTCAAGATTTAGTAATGAAGATTAGAATGCTTCCACTTGATACTGTATTTAATAGATTCCCTAGAATGATTAGAGATGTTTCAGTAGAGTTAAATAAGGAAATAAACTTTATAATTGAAGGTGCTGATACTGAACTTGATAGAACAGTAATAGATGAAATTGGAGAACCACTTATACATCTACTTAGAAATGCAGCTGATCATGGAATAGAATCTAGAGAAGAAAGAATTGCTGCGGGGAAAGATCCTGTAGGTACTGTTAGGCTTATAGCTTATCAAGAAGGTACAAAAGCACTTATAAAGGTTATTGATGATGGTGCAGGTATTAACGTAGCAAAGGTTAAAGCAAAAGCAGAAAAAGTTGGAATAAACACTGAAGGCTTAAGTGAGAGTGATATTAAAAATCTTATCTTTGCCCAAGGATTTAGTACTAATGAAGTAGTTACAGATATCTCTGGAAGAGGTGTAGGAATGGATGTTGTTAAAACTAAAATTTCTGCATTAGGTGGTACTGTTGATGTAATTAGTGAAGAAGGAAAAGGATCAACATTTGTAATTCAATTACCATTGACACTTCAAATAATACAGGCGTTACTTGTTAATGTAGGAAATGAAACTTTAGCAATTTCTCTTGGATTTATTGATAGAGTAATTGATTATAAAGAAGATAAAATAAAGAGAACTAATGGAAGAGAAGTAATAGTTTATAGAGACGATGTAATTCCTCTAGTTAGATTAAATGAAAGACTTGACATTCAAGCAGATGAAAGTGATAAAAAATTTGTTATAATAGTTAATGTAGGTGATAAAACTATTGGTTTATTAGTAGATTCATTACTAGGGCAACAAGAAATAGTAATAAAACCATTAGGAAAAACATTAAAATCTCTTAATGAATATATTGGGGCTACTATACTTGGTAATGGATTAGTTACATTAATACTTGATGTTGGGGCATTATTATAGTTATAATATAATTTAAGTAGGAGGAAGATATGGAACAAAGTCAATTTTCTAATATTCAGATGGATGCTTTAAGAGAAGTATCTAATATAGGGACTGGAAATGCAGCAACTGCTCTTTCTATGATGCTTGGTAAAAAGATAGATATGACTGTGCCATCAGTAAATATGATTGAGTTTACAAAATTATTAGAAAATGTTGGAGAACAAGAAGTAACAGGTATAGTTGTTCGAGTTCTTGGAGACATACCAGGTAGTATATTAATCGTATTTGAAAGAGATGTTGCATTAAATGTTATTGACTTGTTAACAGGAAGTGCAGAAAGTGAATTTACAGAGTTAGGAAATTCCGTTATGTGTGAACTTGGCAACATTCTTTCAGGAGCATATATGAATGCTATATCACAATTTACAGGGTTAAGTGCAATAGCATCTGTTCCAGCAGTAACATATGATATGTTAAGTGCAATACTTGCAACAACATTTGTAGAATCTGGGCAATATGATGAATATATTCTTGATATAGAAACAATATTCTTAAATGATAATAATGATAATATAGGAGCACATTTCTTCTATATTCCTGTTCCAGG
Organism: Clostridium sp. SHJSY1; assembly: GCF_031626875.1. Classification (NCBI taxonomy): domain Bacteria; kingdom Bacillati; phylum Bacillota; class Clostridia; order Eubacteriales; family Clostridiaceae; genus Clostridium; species Clostridium sp. SHJSY1. The sequence goes on along the minus strand of NZ_JANDMF010000001.1, from coordinate 103,699 downwards.
TTCAATTGATAAAATATTAAAAACTATAGGCTTAAATTAATTTTGGAGGTATTAAAGATATGGCAAAGGTATTAATAGTTGATGACGCAGCGTTTATGAGAATGATGATTAAAGATATTCTTGAAAAAAATAATTTTGAAATTGTAGGAGAAGCAAGCAATGGGTTAATTGCGGTTGAGTTGTACAAAAAGGAAAAACCAGATGTAGTTACAATGGATATAACAATGCCAGATATGGATGGTATTCAAGCTGTAAAGGCAATAAAAGAATTTGATCCAAATGCAAAAGTTGTTATGTGTTCAGCTATGGGTCAACAATCTATGGTAATGGATGCAATAAAGGCAGGAGCTAAAGATTTTATAGTAAAGCCTTTCCAAGCTGATAGAGTACTTGAAGCAATTAATAAAGTGCTTGGTGCATAAGAGGAATGTGGTATAGGAGGGAGTTAAATGCAAATTGTAGTATTTAAACTAGGTGAGGAGCATTTTGCAGTTGAGACTGACAGAGTGCAAAGTATTAATGACATGATGGGAATTACATTAGTTCCTAAAGCTCCAGGTTATATAAAAGGATTGATAAACTTAAGAGGAAGTATAAAATCGTTAGTAGACATAAATTTATTGTTAGAAGTTAATTCAACAGAAGAACAGAATAGTATAATAATACTAACTGTAGAGGATGAAGAAATCGGTATTTCTGTAGATGAAGTTGAAGAAGTACTAGATATTGATGAAAAAATGATACAAAAGATGAATAGTGATCAAAGCAATTCATACATAAAAGGTATTATTAATCATGAAGATAAACTATTGACGATTATAGATATAGACAGACTTTTAAATTAAAAATAGAAAAGAGGGAAAAGAATGGCAGATGTTTTGTCCCAGAGTGAAATAGATGCATTGTTATCTGCCTTATCTACAGGAGAATTAGAGCCTGAACAAGTACCCAAGGACGAAGAAAAGCACAAGGTTAAAGTCTATGATTTTAGAAGTCCTCAAAAGTTTTCAAAAGATCATATAAGAACACTTGAGTTGATTCATGACAATTTTGCGAGAATTATTTCAAATTATCTTACAGCACAAGTAAGGGTTAATGTTAGGGTAAATATAGAAACTGTAGAGCAGATAACGTATGAAGAGTTTATACACTCTGTGCCAAATCCAACGATTATGACATTGTTTAAAATGCCACCTTTAACAGGAACGATACAATTTGAAACAAATCCGCAATTTTCTTTTCAAGTCATAGATATTCTATTGGGTGGAACTGGAGAAAGGCCGACTATAAAGAAAGAATTTTCTGATATTGATAAAAATATAATGTTACAAGTCACAACAGGACTGATTGATAACTTAAAGTTAGCATGGGAAGACATATTAGATGTTGCACCAGAAGTTGAGGGTATTGAAACTAATCCTGCTATTAATCAAACACTAGCTCCAAATGAACCTGTAGCGTTAATAACATTTTCTGTTGAGATGGGTAAACGAAGTACATTTATCAATCTATGCATACCATATTTATCTTTAGAAAAAGTATTAGATAAATTAGTAGTGCAGTATTGGTTCCAAAATGAAGATGAAGAGTTAATGGAGGAATCTAAACAGAAATTAGAAAAGGGATTAAATCCTGTAGAAATTGGTGTATCCGCTGAAATTGGAAGAACTAGCATTAGTATTGATGATTTCTTAAAATTAGGTAGTGGAGATATAATAAAGCTAGATAGTAAATACAAAGATCCTATTAAAGTATACGTTGAAGATCAGGAATATTATTATGCAAAACCTGGTGTTATAGGTAAAAATGTTGGAGTGGCTGTATTAGATATGATAGATAAGGATGTGAACGATAATGAGTAATGGATTTTTATCTCAAGATGAGATTGATTCACTACTAGGTGGTGGAAATAGTAAAGGTGGGTCAACAAAAGAAGATAAAGCTACAAATGAAGATGGATTAAGCGATATAGAAAAAGACTTGTTAGGTGAAGTGGGGAATATTTCCATGGGATCTGCTTCAACAGCTCTTAATCAAATTATTAATCAACAGGTTAATATAACAACTCCAGTTGTAACTGTTACTACATTAAATGAAATGCGGGAACATTTTGAAATACCTAATATAGTATTGGAAGTTGAATATACAACCGGAATTATAGGAAGAAATATTTTAGTTATAAGAACAGATGATGCTGCAGTAATTGCTAACTTGATGATGGGTGGAGATGGAAGACCTGAGAGTCATGAATTAACAGAACTAGAGATAAGTGCTGTACAAGAAGCAATGAATCAAATGATTGGTTCAGCAGCCACATCAATGGCTACTATGTTTGCAAGAAAGGTAGATATATCTCCACCTGTTTCAAGAATGTGGAGAGATAAGAACGAAGAATTATCGGATATAATACCAGGAGAAGAAAGCATAGTAAGAGTAAATTTTCACTTAACAATTGGAGATTTAGTTGATAGTAATATAATGCAGATATTACCAATAGCAACTGCAAAAAAAATCAGTTCAATTATGATGGGAACTGAAGAAAAAGAAGAGGCGCCAACGAGCAATGGAAGAGCTTCTGCTCAGGAACAGCCTACAAATCATGTTCCAGTGCAGCAAGTACAACCAGTACAAAGCAAGCCTATTGTTGAGAAACCTGTAGCCCCTGTAGAAGTGCATCAAGCAAGTTTTGAACCTTTAGTACAGAGTAGTGGAGCAGGATCACATCAAAATATTGACTTGATTTTAGATGTACCTCTTGATATATCAGTTGTACTTGGAAGAACAAGAAAGAGCATAAAAGATATACTAAATCTTGGAACAGGTTCTTTAATAGAGTTAGATAAATTGGCAGAAGAACCAGTTGAAATTCTTGTAAATGGCAAGCAAATTGCATATGGAGAAGTAGTTGTTGTTGATGAAAACTTTGGAGTTAGAATAACAAGTATTGTTAGTAGTTCTGAAAGAATAAAATCACTAAAATAATTGTTAAGAAATACTGCTATCTTAATTAGATTAAGATAGCAGTATTTCTTTTTATGGCACTAAATGACTCTATTAACATGAAAAAAAATAAAGAATATTTCCAAAAAAAAGCTATTTTAATATTATAAATTTTTATATTTGATATAATTATATTACTGATTGCGGATGATTTTATTAAAAGAATTTTAAAAATTGACTAAACTAAAGAGGTTTACATACGATAATAGATTATAGTCATAAAACATGGAGGAAAAAAGAATGAATATTAAGGGGATTGGATCTCATAATGTTATAAACTTATACAATAAAAATAGTAATAAAATAGTTGAAAAAGAAAAAATAGTAAAAAGTAAAGATACAATAGAAATATCTAATATTGGAAAAAGTTTGAATGAATATGCTTTTGATGATGTAAATATTGATAATACAAAAAAAATAGCAGAGATTAAAAGTAAAATAGAAAAAGGAACATATAATGTAGATGCAAAATTAACAGCTCAAAGTATTATAGATGTAATTAAGGGGAGAAGGGTTTAATGGTAAATAAATTAACTGAAATAGTGTTAATGGAAAAAAAGACATTAGAAGATTTATTGACCTTATTAGATGAACAATATAACTATATTATGAAAAAAGATGTGTTTGCATTAGAATCTATAGTGGAAAAAATTAAATTAAGTAATAAAGAAATAGCTCAACAAGAAGTTAATAGAAGACAGCTTGTTGGAAGTGAAAAAATACAAGACATTATTAACAGAACTGATGATAAAGAACTAAGTCTAGCATATAGAGAAATAAAAAAAGTGCTTGAAGCGGTTAGGCTTCAAAAAGAAACAAATGAGCTTTTAATAAAGCAGCAAATAAGCTACAATGCACAAATTCTTAATATTATAAATCCAAAGAGAGAAATAAAAACATATAACTCTTATGGTACTTTATCAAGATAGGAGGATGAATAATGTCAGGATTATTTTCTACATTTAATGTAGGTAAAAGTGGTTTATCAGTAAGCCAAAGAACAATCGATGTAACATCTCATAATATTGCCAATTCAAATACGGTTGGATATTCAAGACAAAGAGCTGATGTAGTAGCTAGCAGACCTATGGGGGGGAACTCCAGAGGGGATGTGGTTCAAGCAGGTCAGATAGGTACAGGGGCACAGGTTGAAGCTATAACAAGAGTGAGAGATACTTTTTTAGACTACCAAGTTAGAGGAGAAAAGAGTGTGCTTGGTGATGCCAGTATAAGGAGTCAGGTGCTATCTCAAGTAGAAAGCATATTTAATGAACCATCAGATACTGGAATATCAACTTTGATTGGAAAGTTTTTTGATTCATTTCAAGAATTATCAAAACAACCTCAAAATTCAAATTCTAGAACAGTAGTTGGACAACAAACACAAGCTTTAACAGATGCACTTAATCATGCATATACTCAGTTAGAAAAATTACAAGATAATTCACAGCAACAAATTAAAACATCTGTTACTGATGTTAATAGTTTGCTAAATCAAATAAATCAGCTTAATGAACAAATAATAAGTGTAAATTCAACAGGACAATCTCCAAATGACCTTATGGATAGTAGAGATAAACTTTTAGATGAATTAAGTGGTAAGTTTGGTATAACTGTTGATAAGAAGGCCTTTGATGGAGTTGATGTAAAACCATCAGAAGCAGGAAATATGGCAAATTGCAATATTATAAATGCTTCTCCTAATTCTAGTGCAGCAAGATTTTCTTATGTTACATCAATAGAGGCAGATCCAACACAACCTAATACACATGTTATTACATATTATAAACTTGGAGATACTACATCAGAAGATAATAAGCAAACTATTAAGGTTACAGGCTTAACAGATAATCAGGTTAGTGATATAAAAGCCAGTAGAACTCTATGGGGAGATATAAATGGACAAGCTACTAAATCTGATGGATTCCCAATTAAAGATGGAGAAATAATTACAGCGGCACAGCTTATGACTTTTGCTCCATCAACTGGAGAAGTATCAGGTAATATATCAGTTCAAAAAGACTTAACAAGTTATATGGATCAATTAGATAAATTAGCTATGTCAATTGCATTTTCAGTAAATGCTGTACATAGTGGAATGCCAGATGCAGTTGCAATAGGTGGAAATCCTGAAAAAGATATGGTCCCTTTCTTTGTTAATAAAGATGTAGCTAAATATGATAATGCCGGAAATATTATTAATCTTGATTCAACACTTGAGGGAGAAAGTAAAATTAGTGCTAAAAATATAACTATAAATCAAGAGATAATAAATGATGTAATGAAGATAAAAACTAAAACTCATGATAGCAATTATGGTTATACTTCAGAAAATCAGTTAGATGGAGAAGGGGATGGAGCAAGAGCTTTAGCTATTGCACAACTTAGAGATTCTTTAGTAAGAATACAAGATTTTGGAATAAATATTAAATCAAGAAGTGATTTGTTTGATTCTTCAAAGGGTAAAGCGGTATTATCAAATTTTGGAATGAAAATACAAAATGATACAAGTGGTACAAAGTTTGGATCATATTATAAAGATACAGTAGATACATTAGGTGTTCAAGTTCAAGAAGCCAATAGAGTAGTAACTAATAAGGAAATGTCAGTTAGTGAACTTGAAAATAGTAGAGATTCTATTTCGGGGGTATCTATAGATGAAGAAATGACTAATTTAATACAATTTCAACATGCATATAGTGCAAATGCAAAAGTAATATCAACAGTTAGTGAATTGCTTGATGTTATAATAAATGGGCTTATAAAGTAGAGTTTTTAAGGTAAAGGAGGTAAATTTATGAGGGTTACAAATAGAATGATGGCTAATAATTATTTAAGAGATATGAATAGAAATATGAAAAATTTAGATACTATTAATAATCAATTAGCAACAGGAAAAGAGATAAATAAAGTTTCAGATGATCCTTTCAAAGCTGCTAGAAGTATGCAATTAACTACAGATATAAATACTAATGAACAGTATAATACTAATATAAAAGATACAATAAACTGGTTAGATACAACAGATGATGCATTATATCAAGCAACCAATGTTATGCAAAGACTTAGAGAACTAATGGTTTCGTCAGGAAATGCGGCTTATGGAAGTGATGAGAGTAAAAGTATTAATGAAGAAATAAAGGAAAGAGTTTCAGAATTAACTCAAGTATTAAATACTAATTTTGATGGGAAATATATATTTGGAGGAACTAAAGTTTCATCTAAACCATTAGATGCTAAAAAAGATGCTGTTACAGGTAATTATGAGATGATGTTTGTGGATCAAGATGGAAATAAATTAGACCCAAACAGCAGTGATACATATACCCAAAATAAAATAGATAATATAAATGGTTCATTAAATGTAGAAATTTCTCAATCGGTTACTATGAAGTGTAATGTTAATGCTATGGAGATTTTAAAGTTTAAAAATGAAAATGGTGAAAGTATAGATGTTATGAAACTTTTATCAGATGTTCAAAATAATTTATCATCAGAAAATTCTGTGGATAGATCAAAAGTTACTAATGAAAATTTAGGAGTATTAGATGATGTAATAACAAATATCTTAAAAATAAGATCAGAAGTTGGAGCAAAACAAAATAGAATGGAATCAGCTCAAAGTAAAAATGAAGATGAAAATTTAAATATGACAACTATATTATCAAAAACTGAAGATATAGATTTTACAGAAAAAACAATTGAATTTAACATGGCTCAAACAACATATACAGCTGCGCTTCAGGTAAATGCGCAAGTATTACCAAAAACTATATTAGATTATCTATAAAATTAAGAGGTGAAGTAGATGGAAGTTTTATTTAAGAACGGGATTCCTGGACTTGAAGAATATAAAAATTACATTTTAGAAAAGAGTGAAGAGTTGGAACCATTTAATGTGTTACAATCTAAAGAAAATCAGGGACTTGGATTGGTTGTAATTTCTCCTTTTGAAGTTATGCAAGATTATGAGATAAAGCTTTCTGAGAATACAATTAAAAATCTTGAAATAAAAGAACCAAATGAGGTGTTATTATGCACAACAGTTACTTTAAATTCTGATTTAGACAAAGTTACTACTAATTTAAGAGCACCTATTGTTATTAATTTAAAAAATGGTTTAGGAGAGCAAATAATTGTAGATAATGATAAATATAAGATAAAGCATCCTATAAGTAAGGGGCGATAATTAATGTTAGTTGTAACACGAAAATTAGGAGAATCGATTTTAATAGGTGATGATATTGAAATATCAGTAACAAAGATAGAAGATGGTAGTGTAAAAATAGGAATTAATGCACCAAAGGAAATGGTGATACTTAGAAAAGAGTTATATAAAGAAGTTGAATCAGAAAATATAGAAGCAGCCAAAATTGATTTGAGTTTATTAAAAAAAATAAAAAAATAGGGGTGTGAAAAATGAATATGAAGGTTATAAGTCAAGGAGAGAATTTTAACCTTAATACAGAAATTCCAAAAAATATACAGTTTCCAGGCGACAAGGATGTCAGAGTGGAAACTTCTCAAGGAGAAAAAGTTAATGATTATTTGCCAGAAGATTTGAAAAAAGCTATTGATAAGCTTAATAATTTTCTAAAAGATGAGCATACTCATGTTGAATATTCAATACATGATAAATTCAAAACAGTAATGATAAAAATTGTTGATGATTCTACAAAGGAAACTATTATGGAAGTGCCACCTAAAAAAATTCTTGATTTGGTGGCGAAAATGTGTGAGCTTGCTGGCGTAATTTACGATAAAAAGGCATAGTAGCTATGTATAAGTTAGATTTAACTGAAATATACATCAGAAAAGAAATAGACAAGGCTACTAAAGATAATAGAGTAAACCAAAAGCAAAAAGTGCTTATTGATAATAGAATGAAAAGACTGGAATATAAAGAAAAATTAAATAATAGAAACACCAAAGGTAGAAAAAGAAGATATTTAACCATTACAGGAACAAAGGCAACTAATAACTTTGAAGTTGAAGCTACAATGGATGAGAAAACAGGAAGAACTTCTACAGGAATATTTATAGATAAGATAAAATAAGGAGGATTTTTATGTACGCTAATGGGTACAGTGTTTATAAAACTAATAGTGTAAATTATGCATCAAAGGAACAAATGCTTTTAATGTTGGTAGATGGTGCTGTTAACTTTGCAAAGAGAGGAAAAATTGCAATAGAGGAAAAAAATATATCAAAAGCTCATGAATGTCTAATTAAGACACAAAAAATATTTTTTGAACTTATGGCAAGTCTAGATAGAAATGCAGGAGAATGGGCAAATCAAATATTTATGGTGTATCAGTTTATTAATGAAAAATTATCAGAAGCTAATATAAAAAAAGATGTAAAGATAATTGATGAGGTATTACCTTTGATAGAGGATATAAGGGACATCTGGCATGAGGCATATAATAAGGCTAAAGTAGCTGGAAAATAAGGGGAGATAAAAATGAATATAAATAGTACAAGCTCTAGTAGTTCAAGTACTAATAGAATTACGGGGTTAGCAACTGGATTAGATGTAGATTCTATGGTAAAAAGTGGAATGCAGCCTTATCAAACAAAAGTAAATAAACAAATACAAGAAAAAGAAGTACTTGAGATAAAACAAAAACTTTATAGAGATTTAATGAGTGAAGGAAATAAAATATTTAGTAAGTATTTGGATATAAATAAAACAGATAGCTTGGTAAAGTCAGCCAATTACTCATCTGCATCATTTGATTCAAGCAATTCAGGAGTAGTAACAGCAAAAGGATTAGGTGGAGCAAAGGTAGATAATTATACTGTAAAAGTTACACAATTAGCAACAGGTGCTAATACTACTGTAAAATTAGCTGATATAAAAAGTCTTACAAATGGTACTGATAATGCTAATGCATTAAAGCTTACTTATGGAACAAAAAGCGTAGAGGTAGATATAAGTGCTGCTACAGATGATGCTTCATTAGCTAAGATAGTTAATACTGCAATAGGTAGTTTAAATATGAAAGCTACATATTCTGAGTTTACCAATGCAGTTACAATTGAAACAAATACTGCAGGAAATGATCAAACATTTACTATAGAAACTGGGATTCTATCAGGTGGGAGTTTTACACAACTTCAATCAGAGACGAAAAATAATGGTACAAATTTAGAAGCGGTTATTACTAATTCAAAAGATGAAACTATAACTTATGGAGCTGGAAACCGTACTTCAAAAACTAATTCAGTTGCTATTGATGGGGTACAATTCTCTTTCTTTTCAAAATCTAAAGAAACTACTACTGCAGGTGTAAAGGTTGTTGAGGAGACAACAATTACAGGTAAGGCTGATGTAACTGCAATAAAAGAGAAGATAGTTAATTTTGTTAATGACTATAATGCTTTTGTAGAAAAGATGAATAAATTACTTAATGATAAAAGAGACAGAAGTTATCAACCTTTGACAGCAGATCAAAAGAAAGAAATGAGCGAAACTGAAGTAAAGCTGTGGAATGAAAAAGTTGAAACAGGTCAACTGAGAAGAGATAATAATATTAGCACAATAGCTAATAAATTAAAAAATAGCATAATAGACCCAATAGAAGGAAGTGATTTACTTCTTAAAAATATAGGAATAAAATTTTCTAAAGATTATGGCGGAAATAAGGATGGAACTTTAATAATAGAAGATGATGCAGCTTTAACTGAAGCTCTTCAAAATAATCCACAAGGGGTAATGGACTTGTTTATATCATCTCCAGAGGATTCTAGTAATTTAAGTACAACAGAACAGTATAATAAATCAGGTATATTTATAAGAATGAAAGATATCATTAATAGCGAATTTATTTCATCTGGTTCATCTTTAAGTAAAAAGGCAGGATTATCAGAGGGATCAACTGTTGTAAACAATGAGTTATCAAAAAGCATTTCAAAGTATGAAACTAAAATTAAAGAGATGCAGACTGATTTAACTAGAAGAGAACAAGCACTTTATAGTAAATATGCTAAGTTAGAAACTGCCATGAATAAATATAATTCACAACAAGCATATTTAACTTCACAATTTAGTTGAGGTATGTAATGAAAGATTTTATTAGATCTTATAAGGAAATAGATTTAAAGTTAATCCAAGCTATCAAATCTGATGAAAATATAGATGAAATATTAAATGAAAGAGAAAAACTTCTTAGAAGTATAGAATATATTGATGTAAGCAAAAAAGATTTAAAAGAATTATTTCTTTCTGAAGGACTAGATAAGTTAGATAAAGAGATTGAAGAAACTTTAATAAGTGAAAAGATGAAAATTAAAGAACAGATTAATAAACTAAAAACAGTTAAAAATGCTAATAGTGGATATGCTATGGCTACAAGAAGAACAAGTTTATTTTCTAAAAAAGTTTAGAGAAAAAGATGTGTCAAAAGGCACATCTTTTTTCGTTCTTACTTTTATATGGAGAAAAGATAGGACTATGAAGAATATTTTATTTGTCTAAAAGAGGTTTATGAATACTGAAATATAAAAAAGAATTTAAAATAATTATAAAAAAACAAAAAAAGATGTAAAGTAGAAAGTGAAAAAGTCGATATATATATTGTAAGGGTTATGAAAGTAAATGAAAAAAGAAAAAAGGTCTAAAAATGTATATTAAAAATAACTCTTAAAATATAAAAAACAGTAAATTTTAAGAACTTAAAAAATTCAGTGGAAAAGGATGTCCACTTTAAAATCAAGGAGGAAATACAAATGATAATTAATCACAATATGGGTGCAATGAACGCAACAAGAATGATGGGGATGAACCAAGCAAATGCTTCGAAATCAATGGAAAAACTATCTTCAGGACTTAGAATAAATAGAGCTGGAGATGATGCAGCAGGGCTTGCAATATCAGAAAAAATGAGAGGGCAAATTAGAGGGCTTGATCAAGCTTCATCAAATGCACAAGATGCAATATCAATGATACAAACAGCAGAAGGAGGGTTAAATGAAACTCATTCAATCCTACAAAGAATGAGAGAATTAGCAGTTCAATCATCAAATGATACAAACAATGTAAATGATAGAGCAGAAATACAAAAAGAAGTAACACAATTAAAATCGGAAATAACAAGGATATCAACAGATACAGAGTTTAATACAAAGAAATTATTAAATGGTAACTTAGGTGGAGCAGTAGATCAAAATGCAGCAACATCAACAGTATTATCAAAGACAGGTGTAGCAACAGCGGAAACTTCAGGAGCAAAAGCTGGAACATACACAATAACAAGTGGTGCAGCAGGACAACTAACAATGACATTTGGAGCAAAGACACAAACAATTTCAAATGCAAATGGAGCACAAGAGCTGAACTTCTCTGATTTTGGTATCACATTAAAGACGAATGCAGGATATACAGCAGATGCTGCAGTAGGAGATGTAGTGGTAACAGCAGGATCTGCAAACTTCCACATTGGAGCGAATGAAAACCAAGAAATACAACTATCAATAGCAGATATGTCTGCAACAGGTCTAGGAGTTAATGCGGTGGATGTAAGTACACAAGCAGGAGCAAATAGTGCAATTACAACAATCCAAACAGCAATTGATTCAGTATCATCAGAAAGATCAAAACTAGGTGCATACCAAAATAGATTAGAACATACAATTAATAATCTAGGTACATCATCAGAAAACTTAACATCAGCTGAATCAAGAGTGAGAGATGTAAACATGGCTAAAGAAATGTCACAATTCTCAAAGAATAACATTCTTAACCAAGCTGCTCAAGCTATGCTTTCACAAGCTAATCAACAACCACAACAAGTTCTTCAATTATTAAGATAATTTGAAGTATAGAATAAAAATAGTAAAGGACCAGAGAAAATTCTCTGGTCCTTTACTATTTTTATTATGGATTAAACTTTTAAAGTATTATATGTCATAAAATATTTTAAATAATCAATTTTCAAGTAGTAGATATAATCTGCTATTTTTTTGTTTGAAAAAAAATATAGGATAAATTTAGTAATTAAGTAATATTTGATGGAAATAAAACGAAATTTTTAAATTAATAGGGGTAATTATTCTTAATTGTAAAAGTAATATAAAAATAGAAAAAAAGTATAAAGTAATCCAAATTGTGGTCGAATATGTAAATGTAAGGTAAAAATACTCTTTAAAGCAAATTACTTTAAAGAAAATTACTTTAAAGAAAATACAAGGATGTTTTTAAATACAAGGAGGAATAAAAAATGATAATTAATCACAATTTAGGTGCGGCTAACGCGTTAAGAAACATGAGCATTAACTCAAATAGTGCTTCAAAATCTATGCAAAAACTTTCTTCAGGTCTAAGAATTAATACAGCTGGAGACGATGCAGCAGGACTTGCAATATCAGAAAAAATGAGAGGACAAATCAGAGGCCTTGATCAAGCTTCAAGTAATGCTCAAGATGGTATCTCTTTAATGCAAACTGCTGAAGGTGCTTTAAGTGAAACAACTTCAATTCTTCAAAGAATGAGAGAACTTGCAGTTCAAGGGTCAAATGATACATTAAACACTAACGATAGAGGACAAATTCAAAAGGAAATAGATCAATTAACTTCAGAAATTGATAGAATTGGTAATACAACTGAATTTAATACTAAGAAGCTTCTTAATGGGGGAGCTAATGTAAGTGGAGATGTAGGGAAAAACTTAGAGGGTGTTTCAATAGTAGGAGGAACAGGAGATACTGTTGTTGGTTCTTCAGTAACAATTACAGATGTAACAGCTGCAAAAGCTGCAACTGCTACATCAAAGGATGCTACTATTGATGCAGATGGAAAATTAGCAAATGATTTAAGTTTTTCTGTTAACGGAACTAATTTTAGTTTTAAAAAAGGAGCAGCTACTCAAAACGTTCTTGATACTATAAATAATGCAGGACTTGGAGTAACTGCAACATCAGATGCTGCAAAAGGAAATTTAACATTAACAACAACTGCAGTAGGAAGCGCAGCATCTATTAACACTGATTTAGCTGATACAACAGCTAAAGCAGAAATAACATATGGAAAAGATGCTACTGTAAAATTTGATACAACTAATGCAACATCTCCAACACAATATTCAGCACAAGGCGATATTATAACAATAGAAGATGGAAAAGCTAAGGGATTACAATTAAAAGTTACAAAAGATATTTCAGCACAATCAACCGACAATACAGTAAATGTAAAAAGTAATGGAACACTAAATTTACAAATCGGAGCAAATGAAGGGCAAACAATCAATGTTGGTATAGCTGATATGAGATCTGCAGCTTTAGGAGTTTCTGGAATTAAAGTTACTGATTCTGCTACTGCAACAGCAGCTATAACTACAATTCAAAGTGCTATAGACACAGTTTCTACTGAAAGATCAAAATTAGGTGCTGTAACTAACAGACTAGAACATACAATAGCTAATTTAGGAACAGCTTCAGAAAACATGACTTCAGCAGAATCAAGAATTAGAGACGTTGACATGGCTAAGGAAATGGCAACATACTCAAAGAACAACATTCTTGCTCAAGCTGCACAAGCTATGCTTGCACAAGCTAACCAACAACCACAACAAGTTCTTCAATTATTAAGATAATAATTAAGGAATAAATAAAAACAGCAAGGAATGCCTTGCTGTTTTTTTTTACATAAACTTAAGAAATTCTGCAAGAACTTCAATTAACATTCTCTATTTTTAAATTTCAATTATAAAAAAGGCTAAAGTCTAAGAGAAAAATGACGATATATAAAAATGAGAGTAAAAGATGGGGTGATGATATGAGATTAAATCATAATATAAATTCTTTAACTTTATTTAATAAGTATAAAAAGAACCTAGTAAATAATGAAAAAGCAATAAATAGAATAAGTTCAGGAGTTAAAATTAATTCTGCAAAAGATAACCCTAATAAAATTGGGCAAAGTGAAAGTATGAGGATACAAATTAAAAGCCTAGAGGCAGCTCAAAAAAATTTACAGGATGGTGCTTCTATGATACAAGCTGCTGATGGAGCGTTACAAGAACTTAATAATACTTTATCAAGAATGAAGGAACTAGCTGTTAGCTCTGCTAATGGAAGTAACTCTCCAGAGGATAGAAATGCTATACAAATTGAATTGGATCAAATGAAAAAAAACATTAATGATATTGCCAATAATACTGAGTTTAATGGAATTAAACTTATTGGAAATAAGGATGTTTTTGAGAATCAATTTCCAGTATACAATGAAATTATGGCAGGGGCTCTGCCTGAGGATATTCAAAGAATTCCTGCATTTAATGTATCAACTGAAATACTTGGAGATAAAGATGGTAATAAAATAAAAGATATAGATCTTTCTAATGAAGAAGGTGCACAAAAGGCAATTGCTACAATTAATGATGTTGTTGAAACAGTTGTAGGAATTAGGGCACAATATGGTGCTATTCAAAATAAATATGAATCATCAGCAGATAGGCTTTCATCCAATACAATCACTGTAGAAAAAGCATATAGTAACCTTAAAGATGCTGATATTGGGAAAGAAATGGCGGAACTTGCGAGAACACAAATATTAAATCAAACGGGAATTGCACTTATTGCTCAAAGCAACAAATTCCCACAAGATGCATTATCAGTATTAAGAAGGGTGTAATTACTAATAACGACTTGAAATCCTTGTATTGGGAGTTTTTCGAGTCGTTATTTTTTTCAAATTAACAAAAAACTGATTAAATTCTACTTATTAATGCAGCGAATACTAAAAAATGTTTAATTAACATAATTTTTAAGTAAAATCTTGTGGCAAATTAAAAGATGATGCATTATAATAGACTTATGTGTTTATATTAAATGATGATTATGGGTTTGAGAACAAAACAGTGGGAGGTGCAATAAATATGGCTATCAATCTACTAGGAAATGCGGGAAGTACATATAATTTGATTAAGGAAGGGATACAAGCTTCCAACATAAGAGGTAAAGCTATAGCTAATAATATGGCAAATATTAATACTGCAGATTATAAAAGATTCAATGTTGTTTTTGAGGATAATCTCAAAGGTAATAATGAGATGAATGTGAGGATGAAAGCAACAGAGGAAAAACATCTATCTAATAGTAATACACAGGGTAATATTACTGTGGAGAAAGATGAAAGTACTAGTATGAGAGAAGATGGAAACAATGTTGATTTAGATGTTGAAAAAGCAGAGCAAGCTGCAAATACACTTAAATATAATGCTTTAATACAACAAGCAAACGGTAAGTTAAGTAATATTAGATATGTTATAAATGGAGGGAATTAAAGAAAATGGGTAGCTTTGATGCAATGAGAATTAGTGCCAGCGGATTATCAGCTGAAAGATTAAGAATGGATACAATAACATCAAATATGGCAAATGCGTCTACTACTAGAACTGAAGACGGGGGACCATATAGGAGAAAAGTAGCTGTTTTTCAAGAAGCATTAGATAAACAAATGAATCCAATTGGTGTAAAAGCAGTAGGAGTTGAAGAGGATAAGTCAGATTTGAGATATGAATATGATCCATCAAATCCAGATGCTAATGAAGAAGGATATGTAGCTTATCCCAATGTAAATATTCTAAATGAAATGGCAGATATGATTGCTTCAACAAGATCTTATGAAGCAAATGCTGATACACTGGATGCAAATAAAAGTATGTTTATGAAAGCATTAGAGATTGGTAGATAGGAGATAGATTTATGAGAGTAAATAGTTTTGTACCAAGTGAAGAAATATTTCAAATAAATAAAGATACAAAAACTGAAAAAAGTGGCAATAATGGAGTGGAAAGTTTCTCAAGTACCCTTCAAAAATCGTTGCAAGAGATAAATGATAAGCAGATTACAGCAGATAAAATGGGAGAGTCATTTGCCAAAGGTGATGATGTAGAAATTAGTGATGTAATGCTTTCTGGAGAAGAAGCAAAGTTATCATTACAATTTGCTGTACAAGTTAGAAATAAATTATTAGATGCGTATAAGGAAATAAATCAAATGCAGTTATAATTAAAGTAAGGAGTGCGATGGATGAAAAAGCTTTCAGAAATGTTTAAAAAGCTTTGGTCGAAGTTTATGTCCTTTAGTAAAAAAGTGAGAATAGTAATAGTAGTTGCTATAGTAGCTACTATTATTGCACTAGTTAGTGTGGTGGTTTCTTCATCTGCTAATAAATATGATGTATTATTTTCAAATTTAGATTCAGCAGATGCAAAGACTGTGAAAGATAAATTAGAAAAAGATAAAGTAGACATGAAAGTACAAGGTAATTCAATTTTAGTTCCAAAAGATAAAGTTGATGAATTAAGACTTGAGTTATCAGGAGATCTTACATCAGGAAGTCAAGGGTATGAATTGATGGATAGTAGTAGTTCTTTTGGTATGACTGATGAAGAATTTAAGATTAAAAAGGTTAGAATGCTTCAAGGGGAACTAGAAAAATCAATAAAAAGTCTTGACCCTGTAGAAACGGCTAAAGTTAATATTACACCAGCTGAAGACTCAGTTTTTGTTAAGGACAAGCAAGCAGGAAAAGCTGCTGTTATATTAAAACTAAAACCAGGTGAAAAAATAACAGAAGATCAAGTAAAATCGATAGTTGCTATGGTTTCAATGAGTAATGAAAATATGCCTAAAGAAAATATAGAAGTTATTGATAGTAACATGAACTTGTTAACAAAGAATTTAGATAATGGGGATGGTACAGGAGTTACCTCAGAATCTTTAGAGAAACAAAATGATTTAGAAAAGAAATCAGGAGAAGAATTATCTGAAAAAATAGTAAATCAATTAGAACCAATTGTAGGAAAAGGTAAAGTTTCTGCAAATGTAAATGTTGATTTAGACTTTGATTCTAAAAAGAAAACAGAAAAAGCTGTAGACCCTAATAAAGTAATTGTTAGTCAACAAACTAATAAGGAGACTAACAATGCAGGAAATGGAACTACAAGTCAAAGTCCAGTTGATAATAATATGAGTAATACAATAGCTGGTAACAATTCCACATCTACCTCAACAAAAGAATCTCAAACTACAAATTATGAAAGTGGTAACACACAAACAGAGACAATAAGTGCTCCTGGTGAAGTGAAAAGATTAACTGCATCAGTATTTGTAGATGGGACTTTGGATGATGCAACAAGAACTCAATTAGAAAAAGCAATTGGAAATGCTATAGGTTTAGATGCAAATAGAGGTGATGAAATATCTCTTGTAGGTATGAATTTTGATACAGCTGCAAAAGATGAAGCTCAAGCTCAAGTTGATGCTTTTAATGCAGAAATAGCTACAGATAAGAGAAATAAACTTATAATGGTAGGGGTTATCGCAGGTGTAGTACTTATAGGAATTATATTAGGTATAGTTTTACTAAGAAGAAAGAAAAAGAAAGAAGACTTATTTGATGAAGTGGAAGATAGATCTCTTGACGTTGTTATAGATGATAATCTACCAATAGAAGATACTGCTCAATATGGCCCAATAGAATTTGAGGTTCCAAATAAGCAGGCTCATATCGAAAATGAGATTAAGAAATATGCCAAAGAAAAACCAGATCAGGTATTGGAAACTATTAAGTCTTGGTTAGCAGAAAATGAGAGGTGATGAAGTTGGCTAAAGAATCAAATAAATTAACTGGTATCCAAAAAGCTGCTATACTTTTCATAACACTTGGACCTGAAGCATCTTCAAATATTTTAAAAAAATTGCCTGAAGCGGAAATTCAGAAAATAACTTATGAAATAGCAAATATTACATCTGTTAATACTGAACAAAGAGAGAATATATTAGGCGAATTTTTAGAAATTAATAAGGCAAGAGATTATGTCTTAGAAGGTGGTATGGAATATGCAAGAACACTGCTTTCTAAAGCATTAGGAACACAAAGAGCTGGAGAAATACTTGAAAAGGTATCTGAAGCAACTCAACAGTACAGACCTTTTTCCATTGCTAGAAAGGCGGATGCTCATCAACTGTTAAATGCAATTACATATGAGCATCCTCAAACAATAGCTCTAATACTTTGTTATTTACCTCCTGATAAAGCTGCTCAAGTAATGGCAGAATTATCAGAAGAGACACAAAGTGAAGTTGCTCTCAGAATAGCTACTATGAAAGATACTTCGCCAATGGTAATAAAGGAAATAGAAAAAGTGCTAGAAAGCAAGTTGTCTTCTGTAGTAAGAACAGAGATGACAAGTCTTGGTGGAGTAGATACATTAGTTGGAATACTAAATCAAGTTGATAGAACAACTGAAAAGAATATTACAGAAAGTCTTGAAAGAGAAGATTCTGAACTTGCAGATAGAATTAAGAGCTCTATGTTCGTATTTGAAGATATTATTACTCTTGATGATATATCTATTCAAAGAATTCTTAGAGAAACTGATGTTAAAGATCTTGCACTTGCACTTAAAGGATGTTCAGAAGAAGTTGGCGAAGCTATTTTCAGAAATCAATCAAAAAGAGCTGCTGCTTCTTTAAAGGAAGATATGGAATTCTTAGGACCAGTAAGACTTATGGATGTTGAAAAAGCTCAACAAAAAATTGTTTCTGTAATTAGAAGGTTAGATGATGCAGGTGAAATAATTATCTCAAGGGGTGGTGAAGATGCAATCATCGTATAACCTAGTGAAAAAAAATCAAGTTCTAAGCGGTGAATCAAGAGTTATTTCTACTGAATATGATATTCGAAAAAAAGAAGAAAGTAATGTCACAGATCAAGATAAGCAAAGATATATTTCTAGTTATGAAAATATAGCTAAAAGTATTGTAGAGGAAGCTAGAAGAAATGGCGAAAAGATACGTTATCAAGCTATAAAAGAGGCAGAAATCTTAGAGAAGGAAGCTTATGAAAGAGGCTATGAACAAGGTTTAAATAACGGCTATGAAGATGGTAAAAAGGAAGCTATAGAAAGTATTATTCCTCAGGCTCAAGAAGAGGCTGAGGAGATGAAAGCAAGAGCACATAACATTCTTCAAGGGGCAACCCAGGATTACAATGATTATATGGAAAACAAAAAAGCAGACATAATTCAATTAGCTATGGCAATTTCAGAAAAAATACTTAAAAGAGAAGTATTAATGGGTGACGGAATTAATGAAATAATTGAAGAAGCTTTTGAGATGGCAAAGGGTGAAGAAAATATAATTATAAGGTGTAATGGAGAACATGAAGAAAATATAAAAGAAAAGATAGTATTATGGAAAACAACTTATAATATTTCCGGGGAAATTTTTGTGTTGACTAGTGATGAAATAGAGCCTGGAAACGCAATTATTGAAAAAAGTACTGGAAAAATAGAAATAGGAATAGATTTTGGTTTAGAAAGTATAAAGAAAGCCATAATAGTGTGAGAGTGAGTGAGAGATAATGGATATTAACTTTCAAGAACTAATTGATAAAGTAGAAGATACCACAACAATATACTCAGAAGGTGTAGTTAGTAGAGTTATTGGGTTAACAATTGAAGTTGAAGGTATCAAAGCCTTTGTAGGAGAGTTATGTAAAATATATAATCAACAGGGTAAACCTATTAATTGTGAAGTTGTTGGATTTAAAGAAAAACATGTAATACTAATGCCACTAGGGGAGCTTACTGGAGTTTCTGCAGGATGTAGAGTAGTGCCACAAAATAAGCCTCTTGGGGTGAGTTGTTCAGATAAATTGTTAGGTAAAATACTTGATGGACTTGGAAATCCTTATGATAGTGCAGAAGAACTTTTAGGAGTTAATTATCCACTTGAAAATGAACCACCAGATCCATTAAAGAGAATAAGAATAAAAGATGTAATGCCAACAGGGGTAAGAGCTATAGATGGGTTCTTAACTGTAGGAGAAGGACAAAGAATTGGTATATTTGCAGGTAGTGGTGTTGGTAAGAGTACAACCCTTGGAATGATAGCAAGAGAAGCTAGAGCAGATGTAAATGTAATTAGTCTTATTGGAGAAAGAGGAAGAGAGGTTCTTGAATTTATAGAAAAAGATTTAGGGCCAGAAGGTATGAAAAAATCAGTAGTAGTATGTGCTACATCTGATAAACCAGCTTTAATAAGAATGAAAGGAGCACTTACAGCTACAGCTATAGCTGAATATTTTAGAGATCAAGGAAAAAAAGTAATTTTGATGATGGATTCAGTAACAAGATTTGCTATGGCCCAAAGAGAAGTTGGACTAGCAATAGGGGAACCACCAGCAACAAAGGGATATACACCATCAGTTTTTGCAAAATTACCTAAGCTAATGGAGAGAGCAGGTACATCAGACAAAGGATCAATTACTGCTTTCTATACAGTTCTAGTTGATGGAGATGATTTTAATGAACCTATAGCAGATGCTGTTAGAGGTATTTTAGATGGACATATAGTTTTATCAAGAAAGCTAGCCCATAAAAATCATTATCCAGCAATAGATATACTAAATAGTGTAAGTAGACTTATGTCATCCATAGCAGAAAATGAGCATAAAGAAGCAGCTTCATATGCCAGAGATTTATTAGCTACATATAAAGAATCTGAAGATTTAATTAACATAGGGGCGTATGTAAGAGGAAGTAATCCCAAAATTGATACAGCCATTAGATATAATGAACCATTAGAAAAGTTTTTAAGACAAGGTATAGATGACAAAGCCACTTACGAAGATAGTATTGGAAACTTGACCACAATGTTTAATTAGGTAGTGGGGTGTTAAGATGGCTCAAAAATATAAATTTAGACTTCAAAAACTCTTAGAATTAAGAGAGGAAAAAGAAGAAGAAAGTAAGAGATTATTTTCTGAAAGTCAAAGTGATAAGATAAAAGTTGAAAATGAACTAAACAACTTGAAAGATAACTATGAAAGTTATAAAGGGATTAAACCAGGTGAAGATGTAATATATCAAAAAGTTAAGAGAAATTACCTGTTTGCCCTTGAAGGTGGAATAAAGGTAAAGGAAAATGAACTTGTTTTAAAGGAAAAAGAATTAGAGTTTAGACGAAAAGATTTAAAGGATAGACAGGTAGAAAGAAAAACTGTTGAAACTTTAAAAGAAAATGAATATTCAAGCTTTATCAAAGAACAGGATAGGCTAGAGCAGATAGATATTGATGAATTTGCTTTATATGCTTACATGAGAACTTTGAAAGGAGGTGAATAAGATGCAAACTAGTTTAAACTTAAATGTTGACATCCAAAAGGTTAGTGATATTTCTACTAAGAATAATAATTCACAAAAAAATAAGTCAGTAGATACTGATAATAAGTTTAATGACTATCTTCAAAAAGAGAAGAAGGTTAATGAAACACAAAAAAATGATACTGCAAATAACGATACAAAAAATATTTCTAAAAACGATAACGAATCTAATACTGATAATCAAGTAGAAAACTCAAAAGAAACAGATGAAAAGGTAGAAAAACTATCAAAAGATGATATTCTTATTTGTTTACAAGCACTAGTTAATGCTTTAAATCAAGCTACTGAAAGCAACATGGCTATGAATGAGAAAGTTGATATTATAAATAAACTTAATTCATCAATTAGTGATGGTTTAATTAATGCTTTAAACTTAAATCAAAACAATTTAGAAAGCGTTACTAATATTACTGCAAACATAAATAATAATTCTAACGCTAATTTAGATCCAGCTACTCTTATTAATAATTTATTACAACTTCTTAATACAACAAATGCAGGTGAATTGCTTGATCAGAAAAGTTTAACTATATCAGAAAGTTTACTTAAACAATTAGGATTAAAACTTGATGACAATACTAATTTAATGAGCAATGCTAATGGAATAAATGCTGCAGATGAAAAAAGTTTTATAAATGAATTAATAAACGAAGTTAAGGATAAAATTAATGCTCTAAACAGTAATGGAAATAAGGAAGTATTAAATAGTGATAACATTAATAAATTAATTATTTCAAAAGAAAATGTTACAGTCACTAATGAAGATGGAACAAATAATACTTCTGAAAAAGCTAATACTTTAACAAATCAAATCTCAACAAATGATAAATCAAATAATAGTAGTGAATATGAATCAAAGAAAGATTCAAATAGTAATTTTTCAAAAGATGAGAAAGTATTGAAATCTATCTTAGGAGAAGATAACAAGGAAACTTCAAAACTTTCCATGTTTACAATGAACACAGCACCAAAAGTTAATACTGAAGCTATTAAAGATGTACAAGTAATTAATAAAAATAATATGGCTGCTGATGTTGTAAAAAGTGTTAAATTTATGACTTCTAGTGATATGAAAGAGATGATAGTAAAAGTTAATCCAGGAAACTTAGGAGAAATTACTATTAAGTTAATCGAACAAGATGGAAATATGAAACTTAGTATTAAAGCTTCTGCAAAGGATACATATAATTTATTATCTCAACAAACAGCTGAAATAAAGAATCATTTAAGTAATCAAAACATAAAGATTCAAGAAGTTAATATAGGAGTTTATGAAGATGATACTACATTCTTTAAAGATGGTGAATTCCAAAATAATTTTTCTCAAGAAGAAAATAGAAGAGGAAATAGTCAGACAAACACTACTAGAGAAAGTTATTTAGAAGATGAAACTTTTGAGAATGAAGCAGAAGATATAAGCAATATTAATATGTTAGCATAGGAGGTTAATGATGGCTACAACAAGTACAGGTTCAAGTGTAACTGGGTTAAACTATTCAAAAACTTCGTCTACTCAAACTGAAAAAGGTACTAAAATAATGAAAAAAGGCGAAGGAATGGATAAAAGTTCATTTTTAAAAATACTTTCAGCTGAGCTTGGGCACCAAGATCCTACAAAAGATGTTGATTCAACAGCTTATGTAACTCAACTTGCTCAATTTGCATCTATGGAGCAAATGAATAACTTAAATGCAACTTTGGCTAAGAATTCAAATGAAAGTTTAGTAGGAAAAGGTGTAACAGTTAGTGATGTTGATAAGGATGGAAATAACTACACAGGAGTTGTATATGCAGTAAATACGAATGGCAATGATACAACGATTCAGTTACAAGTTAACAAAGATGGTGAAAATGTATATTTGCCCTTTGATATTAAGGATATTATTAGTGTGGTTAATGTACCAGATTATTCAATTCCACCACTTACTACTATGAATGGTAATATGTCTTTCTTATTAGCATCATCCTTTATAAATCAAAAGGTTGAACTTTCAGAAAAAGATGCTAGTGGAAATGCTCTTGCTGGTACAGTAAAAGGTGTGTTTAAAGATAATGGTGATATTAAAGTTAGAGTTCAATTAGATTCTGGAGAAATAAAAGAATACTCTTATGAGAAAGTCGCAAAAGTTGGGGATTATACTTCTACATCAACTACAACGACTAAGTAAGTATGGGTATAAGAAATAAGGTGATATTGTGGGCTATAGAATAATTAATGGGAAAGCATACCCCGTAGGAAATATAGGTGGCTTTCAAAAGGTTTCTACATCTACTTCAAAAAGTAATAATGAGACAAGCTTTAAAGATGTACTAAACCAGGCATTAGATAAAAATAGCGGATATACTTTATCAAAGCATGCAGCGGAGAGACTTGAGGAAATAGGTTTTTCAGAAAATGATATGAAAAATATAGAAAGAGGTTTTGCGCTTGCTAAGGGTAAAGGTGCTAAAAATTCAGTTATGGTATATAAGGATGTAGCACTAATTGCAAGTATTGAGAACAGAACAGTAATTACAGCGGTAGATAGAAAAAGGGCAGAGAGTAATGTTTTTACAAATGTAGACAGTGTTGTGATACTATAGGCTGGACCTAAATAATAAGAGGAAGCCTAACACTTGCTGAATGATAGAAGCAAGAATATATAAAATTTATGGAGGTCGAATTATATGTTAAGATCAATGTACTCAGGAATAAGTGGAATGAAGGTTAACCAAACTAAGCTAGATATTATAGGTAACAATATAGCTAATGTAAATACAACTGGATTTAAGTCTTCAAGAGCAAAATTTGCTGATTTATTAAGCCAAAATGCTTCAAATGCAATGGCACCTTCAGTAAATAAGGGTGGAACTAATGCAAAACAAGTTGGATTAGGTGTGCAACTTGCTAGTATAGATAAAATAATGACTCAAGGTTCTATGCAAACTACTAATAGAGCTTTAGACGTTGCAATAGATGGTGATGGATATTTTGTAGTAAGTGGTGGTCCTGCAATTGATGGTGATGGAACAATTCAAGTAAGCCATAAGCCAGGTGTGCATGCAATTACTGAGCAATCCCTTCAGAATTCAGGAAGTGAATTAAGTTTTACAAGAGATGGTGGATTTACAGTAGATAGCCAAGGAAATCTGTTAACTACTAGTGGATATAGAGTTATGGGTTATTCATTAACTAATGATGATAATGCTATCAGCGCAACATCAGGCTCTCCATCAGCAGTAGAAGCAGGTGGTCTTAAATTTGCATTTGGACCTGGGTCACAATTAAATGGGTATAGTGTAGTTTTAGGAAAAGTTGGACCTGGAACTTCAACAGATTGTAATGTTGATGTGGCACAAAAGCAAATAGTAGTTAATGGAGATTTTTCAAATAGTGGGAACTTAAAGGCTGATCAAGTTCAAGATGCTATAGGGAAGGCGTTAACAGCTGTAGGAATATCTCAATCTATGGCGGTTTCAGGTAATGTTAGAATAATAGAAGGAATAGATCCTATATCAATAAATGGAGGAACTGATGCAACTGCTCCTGGAACAGTTCAAGTTGGTGGATTTTCAGTAAGCTTTGAAAAAAGTGATAAGTTAAATGGATATTCTTTTGAAATAGGGTCTATTAATGGAGGCTCAACAGGACAAGATCTTGAGATAAATGTTGATAGCACATTGAAGAAAATTGTTATTAATGGTAACTTTGTAGAGGGAAAAGTTACTCAAGAGGCATTAAAACCTCAACTTAATACTGTTCTTGCTGATAAGCTTTCTACAGATGGTGCGAATTTAATTAAGAATGTTACAGGTAGTGCTATAAGCTTGGGGGTTATTAAAGATACAACAGGAACATCTTCAGGAGCCGTAACACCAACACTAACAATGGATTCTGCAGGATCAACACCAGTAACAACACCAGGATATCTTTCAGGATTTGATGTAACACTTACAGGAAAAGGAGATTCACTTAATAAGTATATCCTTAAAATAAATAACACATCAAATGTTGGAGATGTTAATGTAAATGTTGATACATCAGGAGTTATAAATATTTCTGGGAATGTACAAGCTATAAAGAATACAGATATTAACTATACTACATTACTTAATAATCTAAATACGAAAATAACTTCTCAATTAAGTGCTAAAGGAATAACAGATGTTGGATTTAGTGTTGCAGGGTCTTATGATTCAACTAAAGATATTAATACAAATGTAACATATATTACAGGTGGTAAAGATCAAGTTTCTGCAAAACCAACTGGTATATCTGTTGGAGGATTCTCAATTTCTATTCCAGGACCAGATGATTTAGCTGCAGCAGGAGTAAATGTAACTGATTTTGATGATTTAGAGTTTGTAGTAGTAGATGTTAACTCTAATACATTGAATGTTCAGTATGATTCATCAACAACTCCAAAAAAAGTTAAAATTTCAGGTGACTTTACATCAGGATCAGGAGTATCAGCAAACGACCTTAGAGATAAATTAAGAAGTGAGCTATCAACTATTTTAGGAACTGCATCAAGTAAATTAACTGTTTCTGGAACAGCAAGAATGTATACAGGACTTTCTTCAGATAAAATTTCAGGAGGTCTTTCAGATAAGAATCCAGCATCATTAGAAAATGTTTTAGGAAGCATGAAATTTGATATTACAGGGGGAGCGGCATTAAATGGTTATAAGATACAAATAGGAACTGTTTCGCCAAATACTCCACTTTCAGCAGCAATAGATACTAAAGATAAAACTATAACAGTTAGTGGTGATTTTGTAACAAGGGATGCTGTAACAGCAAAGGATGTTGAAGCTGAGATTAATAAGAAATTAATTGCTGCAGGTAGTTTAGGAAGAGTAAAACTAGGAAGTGGTAGCTCAATAAATATAGATAAAAATGTAGCGGTTTCTGAAGCTACTAATGGTGGTACTTCTGTACAAAGTTTAGGGACAGATGGTGAAGTGTATTATGTAAATGCTAGTAATAATTTAAAATCTTATGATGGTAATCTAAAAACATTGAAGATTCCAGAAAAGGTTACAATAGCAGGAACAAGTACAGAACTTAGAGTAAAAACTTACTCAATATCTGGAACAGGTGTAATCAATGCAACACTTGAAGATGGAAGAGTTGCAGCTCTTGGACAAATAGCTATGGCTAGCTTTAAGAATCCAGAAGGCTTAACAAGTTCAGGTAATAACTTATTTAGTAAATCAGTTAACTCAGGTGACCCTGTAATTAAGAGTGGTGTAGGTACACTAGGTGAAGATAATAGTGCAGGTTATGGAGATAATGTTCAAGGATACCTTGAAATGTCAAATGTTGATTTAGCAGAGCAATTTACAGATATGATAGTTACAACTAAAGCTTTCCAAGCATCTAGTAAAATGATATCTACAGGTGATGATATCTTAACAGAAATCATTAATCTTAAGAGATAGTTAATAAAACATAGGATTATTATATAGGATTAAGGTTAACTTAATCCTATATAATAAAATTTTATAAAATAAAACTATGGAAATAAGGTGAAAAAATGATAGATGTAACTGGTATGAATAATAAAGAGTTTGTTTTAAATGCAGATCATATAGAAAAGTTAGAAGAAGTCCCTGAAACTATAATTACTTTAACAAATGGGAAAAAATACATAGTACTGCAAAGTATAGAAGAGGTAAAAAAAAGGGTAATTAATTACAAAAGAAGCATATTTAAAGGCGATTTCTAGAAGAATAATAATATAGGATTAAAATACTGCAATATTTATTAGTTTTGATTAATTGGAGCAAAAAGAGTGGGAGTGATTTAAATGGCTAAGAACGAAAATACTGAAACGGAAAATTCACCTAAAAAGGGTAATAAAACAGTACTTCTAATTATTATAGGTTTTGTTATACTGGGGGTAACTACTTTTTGTGCGGTATATTATTATATGTCCACACATGAATCTGTAAAGGTAGAAAAAGTAGAAACCACTACATATCAACTTATGGAAGATACACAAATTAATTTAAGTGACAAAAATGCAAAAAAATATCTAAAAACATCTGTGGCATTAACTTATGATAAAACAAATAAAGATCTTGGAAAAGAAATAGAAGAAAAGAAATTAATTATTCAAGATGCTACTGTATGGTATTTAAAATCAAAACAGTCTGCTGATTTTGAGTCAGAAAATAAAGATGAACTAAAAAAAGGTTTAGTAGAAAGATTAAACAAGGAATTAGACAAAGGCAAAGTAATAGATGTTCTATTCACTGGAGAAAAAAGTACTAATTTCGTAGTTCAATAATTATATGGAATTATACAAAGATATTATAAAACTTGTAATTGGACTAATAGTTGTCTTTGGATTAATGATTATAGCATTAAAGTATGGAAGGCAAGGAATAAAGAAAAGTACAAGTAAAAAATACATAAAAATAGTTGATAAAACTCAAATATCAAAAGACAGTTTTATAGCTGTTGTACGTACTGGAGAGGTTGGAATGGTAATACTCACAGCCCCTGGACATACAGAAAAGCTAAAGGATTTATCAAAGGAAGAAGTAGATAAGATTGAAAATGACAATGAAGAATACCTTAAAGAGATGACACAAATTTATGATAAATTTATCATGTATATTAAGGAAAATCTTCATTTAACTATAAGCAAAATAAAGTCAAAGGAAGATAAGCATGAATAAAAACAAGAGAAAGCTATTATATATGGTTTTGTTTTCTATAGCTATAATTGGATTTACAGGCGTTATAGCTAATGCTGCACCAGCTACAGTAGATTTACCTAATGTAAATATAGATGTTGGTGGAGCTGGAACAAGTAATGATTACGTATCAAACATAAAATTGCTTATATTCTTTACTGTTTTAAGTGTGTTGCCATCTATAGTTATTATGGCAACATCTTTTACTAGGATAGTTGTTGTATTTTCATTTTTGAAAAGTGCTATTGGTGCTACACAATCAATACCTAATCAAATATTAACTGGGCTTGCAATATTTTTAACAGTTTTTATAATGATGCCAGTTTATACCCAGATGAATGAAAAAGCAATAAAACCTTATTTGGATAATACCATAACTCAACAGCAAGCTATTGATGAAGGGTCAAAACCATTAAGAGAATTTATGTATAAGCAAACAAGACAAAAAGATTTAGAGCTATTTGTAGAAATAGCCAACTTACCAAATGCAGATAAACTAGATAAAGATACAGTTCCAATGTACGTAATTATACCTGCATTTGCAATTAGTGAATTAAAAACTGCATTTGAAATTGGATTTTTAATATATCTACCATTTTTACTTATAGATATTGTAGTTGGTAGTGTATTAATGTCTATGGGGATGTTTATGTTACCTCCAGCTATGGTGTCATTACCTTTCAAATTATTATTGTTTGTTATGGTAGATGGATGGTATCTATTAGTAAAATCCTTGATTATGAGTTTTGGGTGAGGTGTGAGTAAATGAGTGAGAGTTTAGTAATTGGCATCATAAAAGATGGAATAGTAACAGGTTTAGAGGTATCAGCACCTATTTTAGGTGTAGCTATGATACTTGGCTTAATAATAAGTATCCTTCAAGCAACAACACAAATACAAGAGCAAACACTTACTTTTGTTCCTAAATTAATAGGGGTTGCTGCATTAGGAATATTTTTAGGTAGCTGGATGCTACATACTGTTATGAATTTTACAGAAAGAATATTTGAAATGATTTCTAAAATTACAATTTAGGAGGAGGTAGAGCAGTTTGATTGATACAGCCTACTTTCTTGCTATATTTTTAATATTTTTAAGATTAACCACTTTCTTTTTTGTTGTTAAGGTGTTTTATCCAAAGGGAACTCCTAACATACTTAAGGGAGCTATAGGAATTATTTTATCTTTAGCAGTTGCTGCAAGGGTAGATTACAAGGTTGTGCTAGAGATTTCCAATAATTATGCGTTGGCCTTAGCCATAATAAGTGAAGTTATGAGTGGCTTGATTTTAGGATATATAATCAATGCTATTTTTGATGTAATAAAAATGGCTGGAGCTTTTATGGATAATCAACTTGGTTTAACCATGATGAATATGCTAAATCCAAGTGATAATACAAATAATACATTACTAGCTAATTTTTCTTATTACATAGGTGCTGTTATATTTTTTATAGTAGATGGTCATCATGTTTTAATTAGGTGTATAATGTCAAGTTTTGATGTTGTAAAGATTGGGCAATCTATACTATTTCAGGATACTTTTTACACAGTGCTTGATGCATTTATTAAATATTTCATTATAGGAGTTAGAATAGCACTGCCTATTATTATTATCGGACTAATTACAGATCTCTGTATGTCTTTAGTATCAAGAACTGTACCGGCAATTAATGTAATGGTACTAGGAATGCCTGTACGACTTGTTGTAGGACTTTTAACTTTTGTAGTATTTTTGCCTATAATGATAAAAATATTTGTTTCAACATTTGGAACAATACCAGATGTGTTGAGTAAAGTACTAAAAAGTATGGCAGCAATGCCACTAGTTATGTTAGTTGCAAGTGATGATAAAACTGAAGAAGCTACACCTAAGAAAAAGAGTGAAGCTAGAAAAAAAGGTCAAATAGCTAAAAGTAAAGATGTTGGTTTAGCTATGACTATGTTAGCTTGCACAATGGTAATTATGTTATTCAGTGGAATGATAGTTGTTAATTTAAGAAATTATATGCAACATACTTTACAAGCTGGAATTTTAGAAAGCTTGGATATGGTGTCAATAAAATATATATTCATGAATTTAATAGTAGAATCATTAAAAGCAATATTTCCAGTAGCTATTCCTATAATGATTGCAGGGGTTGCAGGAAGTATAATGCAAACAGGATTTATGCTTACAGGAGAGCCTTTAAAACCAAAGCTAAGCAAATTAAATCCGCTATCAGGACTTAAAAATATGTTTTCGAAAAAAAGTTTAGCAGATTTGATAAAAAATTTAATTGTTGTTTCTATAGTAGGATTTATAAGTTATAAATATGTGGTGAATAATTATTATTCTATACTTCAGATGTCAAGCTCATATCTTCCTTCTCTTGGAAAGGATATTTTAAATCTGTTTTCTGGAATTTTTGTTCAGATAAGTATAGTGCTAATAATTATAGCTGCAGCAGATTTTTTTGTACAATTAAGATTTTATAATAAAGATATGCGAATGACAAAACAAGAAATTAAAGAAGAATATAAGCAAATGGAGGGTGACCCTCAATTAAAGAGTAAAATTAAACAAAAGCAAAGAGAAATGGCTACTAAAAGAATGATGTCTTCAGTACCAGATGCAACGGTAGTAATAACAAATCCAACTCATTTAGCTATAGCTATAAAATATGAGGATGGTTCTATGGAAGCTCCAAAGGTAGTAGCAAAAGGAGCTGAATTGGTTGCTTTAAAAATAAAAGAAATAGCGAAAGAAAATAATGTACCTATTATGGAAAACAAACCATTAGCAAGGATGATTTATGAACAAGTTGAGATAGATCAAGAAATACCACATGATATGTATCAAGCTGTAGCTGAAGTTTTAGCTTTAGTATTTAAGCTAAAAAAATAAAAACATATCAGGTATTCACAAAGGTGGGATAAATTTGCAAGCGATAAATACAAAAAAATTTGATATAAAAAATAATTTAGATGTAATAGTAGCATTTGGTGTAATTGCTATAGTTATGATGATTATTATACCTTTGCCAAAATTAATGTTAGATATTCTGTTGGCATTTAATATAACATTATCTATTGTGATAATACTCATTACTATGTTTACAACAAATGTATTACAATTATCTGTATTTCCGACTCTATTATTGGTAACTACATTGTTTAGATTAGCACTGAATATATCGTCTACAAGGCTGATTTTATCAGAGGCTGATGCTGGAGAAATAATCGCAGCTTTTGGAGAATTTGTTATTAGAGGTAACTATGTGGTTGGTATAATAATCTTCTTGATTATTGTCATAATTCAATTTATAGTTATAACTAATGGTGCAGGTAGAGTATCTGAAGTATCAGCAAGATTTACTTTAGATGCAATGCCTGGTAAACAAATGAGTATAGATGCTGATTTAAATTCAGGACTTATTGATGAAGCTACAGCTAAAAAGAGAAGAAATGATTTACAATCTGAGGCAGACTTTTATGGAGCTATGGATGGTGCTTCAAAGTTCGTTAAAGGTGATGCAATAGCCTCAATTATAATTACAGCGATAAATATTGTTGGTGGTATTATAATAGGTGTAATGATGCATAGTATGGATGCAGCTACAGCAGCTCAGACATATGTAAGATTGTCAGTAGGGGATGGACTTGTGTCTCAGGTTCCTGCGTTATTGATTTCTACAGCTTCTGGTATATTGGTAACTCGTTCTGGTAGCTCAGATAACTTTGGTAAAACTTTTGCAACTCAACTTACAGCTTTTCCAATAGCAGCAGCAATAGCAAGTGGTGTAATGTTATTTTTAAGTTTGGTGCCTAACATGCCAAAGTTTGCTTTCTTTACAGCGGCATTAGCCATGGGAGTACTTGCTTATCTTCTATACAAAGAAGAGAATAAGAAGCAACAGATTGAAATGGCTATGGAAGAAGAGGACCTAGTTGAGATGGAGAAATCAGCAGAGCCTGAAAATGTAATGAATCTTATTTCAGTTGAGCCTATGGAAGTAGAGATTGGATATGGACTAATTCCTTTAGCGGATGAATCAACTGGTGGAGATTTACTTCAAAGAATTGCATCAGTAAGAAGACAATGTGCAATAGAGATGGGAATAATAGTTCAACCAATAAGAATAAGAGATAACCTTCAATTAAAGACAAATGAATATGTCATTAAGATTAGGGGAACAGTAATAGCTTCAGCAGAGCTTATGGCAAGTATGTTATTATGTATGGATCCTAATGGAGAAAGTTCAGAAATGCAAGGAATTAAGACAGTTGAACCAACCTTCAATTTACCAGCTATATGGATAAATAAAGATCAAAGGGAGGAAGCTGAAATCAGAGGATTAACTGTAGTAGATCCAACAACTGTTATGGTCACACACTTAACAGAAACAATTAAAGCTCACTCATATGAATTATTAGGAAGACAAGAAGTTAAACTAATAGTAGATAATTGCAGAGAGAAATATGGTGCAGTGGTTGAAGAACTGATACCTGATTTAATGACAATCGGAGAATTACAAAAAGTATTACAAAATTTATTAAAGGAAAAAGTTCCAATAAAAGATATGGTAACAATAATGGAGTCATTAGCAGATAATTCAAGAAATACAAAAGATATTGAATTATTAACTGAGTATGTTAGATTTGCACTTGCAAGGACAATATGTAATCAAATAGTTAATGAAGAAAGAGCCGTTACAGTAGTTACCTTAGCTCCTGACCTGGAAGAGCTTGTTGCGGCAAATGTTCAAAAGTCAATTCATGGTTCATTCCCTACAATTGACCCAGATACAACGACAAGGATTTTCCACAACATTAGAGAAACCATTGATTCAGTATATTTCTATAACAATCAACCAGTAATATTAGTTTCACCTAATATTAGATCAGTATTTAGAAAATTAGTTGAAATGGCATTTCCTCATATTATGGTAGTTTCATTAAATGAAATACCAAATGATGTTGAAATAAGAACTGAAGGAGTTGTAATAGTCTAGATGGTTATTAAAAAATATACAGCAAAGAATATGAATGAAGCTCTTACTAGAATTAGATATGAACTTGGTAAAGAAGCAGTTATTATAAGTCAGAGAAAAATTAAGAAACCTGGGATTAAAGGATTTTTTTCAGGAAAATTGATAGAAGTTACTGCAGCTATTGAAAATTCTACATTAGGTGCAACTAAGAAAACAGAAGAAAAACAAGTAGAGGATAGCTTTGAAAAATCTCTAAATGATCTTAAGAAAGTTATGAATAAAGAGTTTGGAGAAAAGAAACCAGTTCAAGTTGAGAAAGAAAGCAGTAAGATTGAATCAGAAGTAGCTGAGATGAAGGAACTTTTAAATCAAGTAATTAAGAATACAGATAAGGGGGAAGCTCAAGAAGATGAACTACTTACCCTTATAAAAGATTTAGATATAGATGTAGATTTTTATGATGAATTAAAAGATAAGGTTGGAAGTGAAGAGCCAAGGAAAAAACTTCGTGAAGTAATTGAAAGTGAAATTGAAATAGCTGAAGATGAACTTCATGGCAATGTGGTTTTTGTTGGACCTACAGGAGTAGGAAAAACTACAACAATAGCAAAGTTAGCTGGAAGACTTTCTCTTATAGATAAAAAGAAAGTTGGGCTAATAACAGTAGATACATATAGAATAGGGGCTGTTGAGCAGCTTAAAACATATGCTGAAATAATGAACATCCCATTTAAAGTTGTAATAACTATGAAAGAAATGGAAGAAGCGGTAGAGTCAATGAAAGATTGTGACATAGTATTAATAGATACTACAGGAAGAAGCAGTAAGAATACTATGCAAATTTCAGAGCTTAGAGCTTTTGTTCAAAAAGCTAATCCAAATTCTATTAACTTAGTAATAAGTGCAACTACTAAAAATAGAGATATTAAAACAATTTTAGAAGGATATAAAGAACTAGACTATAAGAGTGTAATAATTACTAAACTTGATGAAACTTCAGTTTATGGATGTTTATATAACATTCAAAAAGTTGCTAATGAGCCTTTAAGGTTTGTTACTACTGGACAGAATGTTCCAGATGACATAAAGGCTCCCACAAAAAATGATATTATAAGGTTCATATTTGGGGAGGAAATCTTATGTTAGACCAAGCAGAAAGATTAAGAAGATTGGTTAATGAAGATAACAATGAAGTAGAGAAAAAAGCAAAAATAATTACTGTAACATCTGGAAAAGGTGGAGTAGGTAAGAGTAATTTTGTAGTTAATTTAGGGATAACTCTTCAAAAAAAGGGAAAAAAAGTACTGATTTTTGATGCGGATATAGGTATGGGTAATGATGATGTACTTATGGGTGTTTATCCAAAATACAATGTTTTTGATTTAATAAAAGGTAGAAATATAGAAGAGGTACTTGTAGAGGGTCCAGAGGGAATAATGTTATTACCAGGTGGATCTGCTTTAAATCAAGTAGAAGATCTTCAAAGCAATGAAAGAGAAATATTTTTAAAAAAGTTAGAGAGCTTGGATGGTTTTGACTATATATTAATGGATACTGGAGCTGGTATAAGTAGAAGTGTATTAGCATTTATAGCTTGTTCTGAAGAACTTATAGTAATAACAACTCCAGAACCAACATCATTAACTGATGCATATAGTCTATTAAAAGCTACAAATCATTTTAAAATTAAAGATAAAGCCAAAATTATAGTTAATAGAGCTTATACTAAGGAGGAGGGTAAAGAAACTTTCTATAAGTTTCAAATGGCTATACATAAATTTTTAGCTTTGAGAGTGGAGTATTTAGGATGTATTTTGGATGATAGAAAACTTGTTCAAGGGGTGAGAGAGCAGGTACCATTTGTGCTCTCATATCCAAGTTCTGATGCTTCAAAATCAATAGAAGAAATCTCAGTAAAACTTTTAGGAGAAAATACAGAAAATAAATTGGGAGCGCATGGGTTATTTAAAAAGCTATTCGGTTTATTTACGTAGGGGGAGAACAAATGGAAAAATTAGATCTTAATATTAATGGGAGTATTTTGATTATCCAAGATGAAGATATTTATAAATGTACAATACAAGATATACAGAAAGATGTATTTTGTATTGGATTACCAGTAAAAGAAGGAAATTATTTAATTTTGCAGCCTGATGAGGTTATAACTATTAATTATTATGTTGAGGGTGGTAACTACTTTGAGTTTCAAACAAAAATTATAGAAAGATTAACAGAAGGTAATGTATCACTATATAAGCTTGTAAAGCCTGAAAAAGCTAAAATGATTCAAAGAAGAAATTATTTTAGAGTTAATTTATTAGAATACACTGTC
Organism: Clostridium sp. SHJSY1; assembly: GCF_031626875.1. NCBI lineage: Bacteria > Bacillati > Bacillota > Clostridia > Eubacteriales > Clostridiaceae > Clostridium > Clostridium sp. SHJSY1. The sequence goes on along the minus strand of NZ_JANDMF010000001.1, from coordinate 68,531 downwards.
TATAGAAAAGAAGATACAGGAGACCGTGATTGGTATCAAGGTGAACTTTTAGATTTAAGTGGGGGAGGCTTTAGGATAAAAGTTAGGGAAAAGCTTAATATGGGAGATAAAATAGAAGTAAGCTTTAATGATGAAGGTGGGAAATATTCACTTATGGGTACAATAATAAGATGTGATAAAAGAAGTGTCAAGGATTATATATGTGGTGTTGAATTTGTTGATATTGAAGAAAAAGATAGAGACAAGATCATAAAAAAGGTATTTACTGTAATGAGAAAACAAAGAGAACTTAATTAATAGGATTAAGAGGAGGAAGAGGTTATGACCACGATAGATATTTTAGAGGGAAAAGAACAAATAGTTGCAAAATACATACCGTTAGTTAAATATATTGCTTCAAGGGTAAGTTTGGGTAAAAATAAGTATATGGAATATGAGGATTTAGTTAGTTATGGAATGATAGGTTTAATGGATGCTATGTCTAAATTTGATAAGGATAAAGGAATGAAATTTTCTTCTTATGCATCAATAAGAATTAAAGGTGCAATTATTGATGAGATTAGAAAATGCAGACCTATATCTAAAGGCGCGATGGACAAGCTAAATAGATATAATGAAGCTGTTGAAAACTTACAAAGAGAGTTATTAAGAGAGCCATCTATTGAGGAGATAGCTAAACATATGAATCTTTCAATTAATGAAATAGGTGAGATAGAAAATTATATAAATTATATTTCTGTAGTTTCTTTAGAGGATATTATTTTTTCAGATGGAGAAGATATGACTATAATGGGTATAATAGAAGATAAAAATAGTCCTAGTCCTGAACAAAGTTATGAAAAAGAAGAAGAAGTAGAAATACTTGCAAAAGCTATAGAAGAATTAAAAGAAAAGGATAGAATAGTTTTAAATCTATATTATTATGAAGGATTAACGTTGAAAGAGATTGGAACTGTTTTAAATGTATCTGAATCTAGAGTTTGTCAATTACATAGTAGAGCTATTCGTAAATTACGTGAAAAGATGAGTTCTATGAATTATTTGTAAAAGAGGGAGTAATATGCCAATAATATTAATAATAATAGGTCTGCTTTTAATTTACTTAAATTTTAAAGCTATAAGAAAAGATGATAATTCCTTTGGGAATGTGCTAAAATATAAAAAAGAGGATATTTCAGATTTAGAGCTTAAAATTGGGGAAGTAAGAAAAGATATGGCAGAAAGTTTGCTAGAAATTCAGCAAGAGATTTTAGAGCTAAAGAATCATAGGCAAATAGACGATAATAAAGTTGAAAACAAAATAAATCAATCTAAAGATGAAGAATTAGAAGATATAGAATCAAATGATGAAGAAATAGATGAAAAAGCATATCTTCTTGGAGCAGATGAAGGTGTTATTAATAATATTGCAGAGAAGAGTAAAACAGAAAGAATAAAAGAGCTTCTTGAAATGGGATTTAGTGAAGATGAAATTTGTGAGAAGCTCTCGTTAGGTAAGGGGGAAGTATTATTAGTAAAAGGATTATTCAAAAAGTAAAAGAAATAATAGACTTTTTAAGTGATAGAAAGATATTATTTGGAATTGGTATTGGATTGATCCTAGGAGTTATATTTATGCTTGGGTATAAATATAACAATACTATCTCTGATGCCAAAATAGAAGAAAAAGCTAGAGCTATGGGAATGCATTATGAAGGTGAATGTAAAGTGTTTTTTAAAGGGGATGAGAGTAAATGATTAGGAGTCTGTATACAGCAGTATCAGGAATGATAGCTATGGAAAATAAGCAAAATACAGTTACTAACAATATGGCTAATGCAAATACAACAGGTTATAAAAGAGAAACTCTTATGACAAAGAGTTTTAAGGATGTGTTAATTCAAAATAAAGATAAGATAGTTGGAGACAGCAATGTTACTCAAAAACTAGGAAAATTGAGTTTAGGAGTAGCCATAGATGGAGTTAACACAGCATACACTCAAGGAGATATAAAAAAAACAGATAACATTGGAGATTTTGCAATAGATGGTAGAGGTTTCTTTGCCGTTCAAACTGCAGATGGTGTTAAATATACTAGAGATGGTCAGTTTAGAGTTAATAATAATGGTAATTTAGTAAATAACTCAGGAGATCTTGTGCTTGGAATAAATAGTGCAACTGGTGCTATGCAGCCAATTAATGTTGGTAAAGGTGATTATAATATAGATGATTATAATAATATTTATGTAAATGGAGTAACTAGCCAAAAGTTAGCTATAGCAGATTTTCAAGATTACTCACAGCTTAAAAAAGCAGGAGATAATTATTACACTGGAGAAAATCCTATTAATGCAACAAATGCACTAGTTCGTCAAGGAGCATTAGAAACATCTAATGTTAACATAATGAACGAGATGGTAGATATGATAAGTACTATGAGAAGCTTTGAAACAAATCAAAAGTTTATAACTATGATAGATGAAAGTTTAGGAAAAGCTGCAAATGAAGTTGGATCTGTTAAATAAGAGGGGTGATGTGGGATGTATAGAATTTTAAGTACTAGTAAAGCAGGAATGAATGCTAACCAAACTAAGTTAGATGTTATAGGTAATAATATGGCCAATTCTGAAACAACTGGGTATAAGAAAGTAGATGTAGGTTTTCAGAATCTATTAAATGAATCACTTGATAGACAAGGATATCGTGTTAATGATAAAAATGCTTCTATGGGAACTGGTGTAAAGGTGAGTGGATTATTTAGTGATAATTCTCAAGGAAATTTATTTTCTACAGAACTTCCTACAGATTTTGCTCTTGATGGTCCTGGATTTTTTAGAGTTCAATTAGCAAATGGTACTGAAGCATATACCAGAGATGGTTCTTTTAAAATAGATGGAATGGGAAGAATTGTAGATTCTAGTGGTAATAAGATTGAGTTAAATTATATAAATGGAAGATCAGAAGCAAACTGTCAGTTTACAGCAAATAATCTTTTAGTAGATACAAAAGGTAATGTATTTATGAAAGAAGGACAAGACTTTAATAAAGTAGCTGAAATACCAGTATACACAGCAGAAGGTGATAATTCATTTGCTTCTATAGGAAAAAATTTATTTTTACCTCAGCAGGGGGTAAATGTACAGAGAGCAACAGATACTAATATACATCAAGGTATGTTGGAAGCATCAAATGTTGATATAACAACTGAAATGACAGATCTTATAGTAGCTCAAAGAGCATTCCAGCTTTCATCTAAGGGAGTAACTACTGCTGATGAAATGTGGGGAATGATTAACAATATGAGAAGATAAATAATAAAAAAAATTAGTGATAAAACTAAAAAGTTTATCACTAATTTTTTTATTATTACATTAAAGATATTGTATTAGTTAATGGTGGAATAACTTGTTTCTTTCTTGAAAGAACTCCAGGAAGGAAGCAAGTAGAATCTTCTAATGTTACAGAGAAAGTTCTTTCAACTATTTCAGGAGATTTACCAGCTACTAGAACTTGAGAACCTTCATTTAATATATCAGTTAAAAGAAGTATCATTGTGTCAAAATTACCTTCTTCAGCTTTTCTATTCATATAAGAAAGCATTTCTTCCTTAAGAGGCATAAAACCGTCTATATCCATAGTATTTACTTGAGCTACACCAAGCTTTGTATCACCCATTTTAAATGGTTTAAAGTCTTGGTTAAATATTTCTTCTACAGTTTTACCTTGTAGAGAAGTACCAGTTTTAAACATTTCTTTAGCAAAATCTTCTATATCAGAAATACCAGCTATTTCAGCTAACTTTTTGCAAGTATGTATATCTTGTTCTGTGCAAGTTGGGCTTCTAAATAGTAGTGTATCTGAAATTATAGCACCACATAAAAGTCCAGCAGCTTCTTTAGATGGTCTTATTCCATTTTCAAAGAAGCATTTAGCTACTATTGTAGAAGTGCTTCCAAGTGGTTCGTTTCTAAAGTAAATTGGATTATTTGTTTGAATATCTGCAACTCTATGATGGTCTATTATCTCAAGAACTTCTGCTTCACTTAAGCCATCAACAGATTGACCTCTTTCATTATGGTCAACTTGAATAACTTTTTTCTTAAAATCAGAAATAAGGTGGTATCTGGATATTGTTCCAATTACCTTGCCATTTGAATCAGTTACAGGATAGCTTCTAAATCTAGTTTCAATCATAGTTTGCTTAATATCTTCAACTAAATCATCCGCAGAGAAAGATATTAAGTTATCTTTAGCCATTACATAGCTTACAGGAATACTTTGTATTATAAGCCTTGATGCTGTGAATGAATCATGAGGAGTATTTATAATATTAACTCCAGCTTTTTTAGCTTTTTCTATGATTTCATCAGAAACTTTATGTGAACCAGTAACTATCATTAGTGAAACTTTGATATTTAATAAGGCTTCTTGAACATCAGGTCTATCACCAACTATGGCAATATCACCTTCTTCAACCATTCCTTTTAAGCTATCAGGTTGCATTGCTGTTACAACAATCTTACCAGGAAATCTTTGATTGTTAGCATTTATGTATACTTCTTTTCCAGAAAGAGTTTCAATTATATTGTCTATAGTTGTATTACTCTTGTCTAAAATTACATTATCCCATATATCCATATAAGATGAAGTTAAGTTTGAAATAGATAATACTCCAACCAAGTGATCATTAGAATCTGCAACAGGTAGAGATTTTATATTTTTATCTTTCATAATATTCCATGCCATTTTTAATGACATATCAGGTGAAATTGCACTTATATTATCTATATCTAAATCACCAACTTTAAGCTTTACAGTTTCTAGATATTCAGGTGCTTTTACATTAAATCTATCTAAGATGTACTGAGTTTCTCTATTTACATTTCCAAGTCTTACTGGAATTGCAGGAAGCTCACTAGTTTTGTTTTTAAATTCAGCATATGCAAAGGCTGCACATATAGAATCTGAATCTGGATTTTTATGTCCAGTTACATAAACTACATTTTTCAAGACGATTCCTCCTTTTATTTTAAATTTACATATTATATTTTAAGGCTAAAAAGATTAAAAGTAAAGAAATGGTCGAAAGAGAGTTGCAATTTAACTTTTAGAAATATATGTATTTAAATTTTAAGAGGATTTTTAAGAATTAGAACCTCCTAAATTGTGAATTCTTTAATGTTAATTGTGGATAAAAGAAAGAAAAATATATTATGTATTTTTTATTATGTTCTAAGTTAATTAAAGAAAAATATATATATTATAGAGTTTTGTTTAAGGAGGAAAAAGGGTGATACAGGAAAAGACAGTTATTCCAGGACTATCAACAAGAGAAGTTGAAAAAAGGATTAAAAAGTTTGGATTAAATGAATTACAACATAAAAAAAAGATTTCGCCAATTGTTATCTTTTTATCTCAATTTAATGATTTTATGGTATGGGTGCTATTAGGAGCCACAGTTATTTCTGGGATAATGGGTGATACAGCAGACGCCATAACTATAATAATAATAGTTATAGTTAATGCAATACTTGGATTTATTCAAGAATTCAGAACAGAAAAGTCTCTAGAAGCTTTGAAAAATTTGGCAGCACCTACCTGTAAGGTATTTAGGGATGGAAGGATAAAAATTTTAAATTCTATGTATTTAACTATTGGAGATGTTGTGGTCTTAGAAGCAGGGGATAGAGTTCCAGCAGATGGAGAGCTAATGGAAGCTTCAAGTATAATGGTAGATGAATCATTATTAACAGGTGAATCAGTTGGTGTTAATAAGGAACCTAATGGTAAAAATAATAATATGTATATGGGGACAACCATATTAAAAGGTAAAGGGTTATTTAAGGTTACAGGAATAGGAATGAATACTGAAATGGGTAAAATAGCCAACCTTTTAGATAACATTAAAGATGAAAAGTCTCCTTTAAAAGAAAGACTTGAATCATTAGGTAAGATTTTAGTTGTTTTATGTTTAGTTATATGTGCAGTGGTAACAATACTTGGGATAATAAGAGGAAATGATATAACTGAAATGTTCTTGCTTGGTGTAAGCTTAGCTGTAGCTGCTATACCTGAAGGACTTGCTGCTATAGTAACTGTAGCATTAGCTTTAGGGGTATCAAGGATGCTTAAGAGAAATGCACTAATTAGAAAATTACCTGCAGTTGAAACACTTGGTTGCACATCAATAATTTGTTCAGATAAAACAGGAACTTTAACTCAAAATAAGATGACAGTAAAAGAAGTATATATTAATGGTAGAGTTTTTGAACTTGAGAGGGAAAATTTAAAAGATTATGAAATGTTCAGAAAAGCATTAGTATATTGTAATGACTGTAACTATGACTTTAAAGAAAAATATATAGACAGGGTTCTTCGTGGAGATCCAACAGAAACAGCGTTAATAAAGTTATTTTTTGATAAACCACAGCAGCTTGAAAATTACATAGGTAAGGCTGAAAGGGTTTTTGACATTCCTTTTGATTCAACTAGAAAAATGATGTCTGTAATTATGAAAGAAAATGGAAAAGAGACTTGTTATGTAAAAGGAGCTCCAGAAAGATTAATTGAAAAATGTTCTTATATATTAGAGGATAATAAAATAAAACCTTTGACATTTCAAAAGAAAAAGAGGGTGGCTTCTTTTATAGAATCTATGTCTTCTAGGGCATTGAGATGTATTGCAGCTGCTTATAAAGAGGAAGGTTTATTTAAAAATGAAAGATTAGAAGATGGCTTGATATTTTTAGGGGTAGCTGGAAGTATAGATCCACCAAGACTAGAGGCAAGGGATGCTGTATTAAAATGTAAGCTTGCAGGAATCAGACCTATAATGATAACAGGTGACCACAAAAATACAGCTTTAGCTATAGCAAAATCTTTAAATATATGTAATAGTGAAGAACAAGTTATAACTGGTGAAGAATTAGAAAATATGACTGATAAAGAGTTAGATAAAAAACTTACTACAACTAGGGTTTTTGCTAGAGTATCTCCAGATCATAAACTTAGAATAGTTAGAGGTTTTAAAAAGAAAAATAATGTAGTAGCTATGACAGGAGATGGAGTAAATGATGCTCCAGCAATCAAAGAGGCTGATATTGGAATATCTATGGGGCTATCAGGCACAGATGTAACAAAAGAAGCATCATCTATGATACTTATGGATGACAATTTTGCAACTATTGTGGCAGCTGTTGAAGAGGGTAGAGTTATTTATGATAATATAAGAAAATTTATAAGATACTTGCTATCCTGTAATCTAGGTGAAGTATTAACTATGTTCCTAGCATCATTATTTACTTTGCCTAATCCATTAACTCCTATACAGATACTTTTTGTAAATTTAGCAACTGATGGACTTCCAGCCATAGCGTTAGGTGTAGATCCAGCTGATAAAGATATAATGAGACAAACTCCTAGAGAAAAGAAGGAAAGCATATTTGCAAGAGGTTTAGCAGAAAAAATATTGGTAAGAGGATGCTTAATAGGAATTTGTACATTACTTTCATTTATGATATCAAGATTATATGGGATGAATTTAGCAGCTTGTAGGACAATAGCGTTAGCCACTCTTGTAATGTCACAATTATTCCATGTATTTGAATGTAGATCAGAAAGACATTCTATATTTGAAATAAAATTATTTACAAATATTTATTTAGTAGGTGCTGTAAGTATATCTATAATAATGTTATGTGGTATAGTATATGTTCCTTTCTTACAAGGAGTTTTTCATACAGTACCATTAGAATTAAAACAATGGCTAATTGTACTATGTTTCTCAGGTACAATTGCTATGGTTAATAGTATATATTTATTTATAAAAGCAAGATAGTATAAAAAATAGCCTTAGCATGATAAAAATATCAAAGCTAAGGCTATTAAATTTAATATCTCATTCTTCCAGCTTGTTGTCTTGATTTCTTGATTTGTGAGTGGTCTATTGGAACTAAATCTCTCTTTGTAGTTAGATTAAGAACATTTTGCAGTATAAGTATGTCAGCATCTTTTTTGCCCTTCACACCTTTGAGACCCATAAGCATAACTTTATTTCCCACGTTTACTGGGATAAATTCAACTTTTTTAAACCATCTATTTTTTACATATCTAGCTTTAAGTACTGCTCTACCTGCTTCTGGTTTTATAATCATATCTACTACTAATCTATGGAAGAATAAATAATTCTTTTCTTTCATTTTAATAGAAACAACTGTACCAGCAGCACTGGCTATCCTATCTCCGTATTTTTGAAAATAAGAATCTCTAAAATATTTGTCAAACTTATCTCTAAAGCCCATAGCAATTCTCCTTTTTATATAAATATTACCAATAAGTCCTGATAACAATTAAACCTTATCATGTGTATTATATCATAGTTTGAAATTTTATTAAAATAAAATTAATTAATATGTTTACCATTAATTTGACACTGCACTGACAAATTAAATAAATAAAATTAAATCATGGAAATAGATTATAATATGAAAATAAATTAAGGAATAAATAAGTTTTTAAAGTGCTTATTGTAGTATAATTAATATGTACAATTATAAGGGGGAAGAGGAATCAAAATGAAATTAAAAATAAGAAATATTTGTGATTTAGTTATAGATAATTTGAGAAAAGCAAAAGAAGAGTTAAGATTTGATGGAGATTATATTAATCATTTTTCATCATTAATTTTTTCGGGGCAAAAGAAGGAAGTTATGGCAGAAAAAACAAAAGAGGTTAGGATTCTAATTAATAAAGAAACTTCAAGAATGTCTTCTTTTAGAGGGGATATTTTATATATGGTATCTCAATTAATAGCTTTAGAAAATAATGCGTCTATGTTTATAAATGAAATCCTTTCCATATACGACAAACTTATGGAATTGGGATTTAAAGATAGCCAAAATCTAGTTTTAGCAAGTTATGCCTTAGTTAAATATACAAAAGAAGATGAAAGAATTGAAAAAATCCTAAAAATGAGAGAAATTTATGAAGGGATAAGAGCTAAATATAATAATGTAACAAATCATGAAGACTACTTACAATGTGCTCTTTTAGCTATAAATAATGTAAAGAAAGATTATATTATAGAATATATGGATAATATATTTGATAGATATAGTAAGATAGAGATGCTTTCAAACAATAGCATACAAGGACTAGCTATGACATTAATGATAAACAAAAATGAATCTGCAGCTGAAAGGATGGAAGATTTATTAGTTGAGTTTGAGAAAGAAGATATAAAAGTAAGTCATCAATTATTACCTTTACTTGGATCTGTAGCAGGAAAGGAAGAACCAAAAAAATATATAAATAAAATAAATGAAGTGATAAAATACTTATGTGATGAAGAAGGGCAATATGAATTTTATATGGATAAAGGATTTAGAATGTTTATAGCTATTGCCATAATAGAATATTCACGAAATTATAAACATGAGAGGTATATAAATGAGCTTTTATCTGTTGGAATATACTCAATGCTTGTAAGCAAAAATCAAGGTATATTAGAGGATGTATTAGCTTAGAAAAAATATAGTTATGAATAGAATTATATTACATGTAGATATGGATGCATTTTTTGCATCCGTTGAACAAAAAGACAATCCTAGATTAAAAGGAAAACCAGTTATAGTTGGAGGAATAGGAGAAAGAGGAGTTGTATCCACTTGTTCATATGAAGCTAGAAAATATGGAGTGCATTCAGCCATGCCTATCTTTTTAGCTAGAAGTAAATGTCCAATGGGAATATTTTTGCCTGTTAGATATTATAGATATAGAGAAATTTCAGAAAGAGTTTTTGAAATTTTTAAAGAAGTTACTCCTATAATAGAGCCTCTTTCAATAGATGAGGCTTTTTTGGATATTTCAAATAGTAGATTTAATAGTGGAGAAAAAGCAGGTTTATATATAAAAGAAAGAGTTAGAAAGGAATTAGGACTAACTCTTTCTATTGGTATTTCTTACAATAAATTTTTAGCAAAGCTTGCTTCAGATTGGAATAAACCAAACGGTATTATGTTTATTAGTGAAAATATGGTTCCAAACATTTTAAAGCCATTACCTATATCAAAAGTATTTGGTCTTGGAAAGAAATCAGTAGGGAAATTAAATAATATGGGGATTTTCACTATAGAAGATTTATATGAGTTGCCAAAAGATTTTCTACAAGAGAGATTAGGAAAGATGGGGCTTGTTGTATATGATAGGATTAGGGGGATAGACAATAGAGAAGTAGAAACCTTTAGGGAGAGAAAGTCTGTTGGAAAAGAGAGAACACTTAGGGAGAATACAAGTGATAAAGATGAATTATTAGGTTATATTAAAGGTTTTTCAAAAGAAGTAAGTTCTATTTTAATGTCAAAAAATATTTTAGGTAAAACAGTAACTTTAAAATATAAGACAGGTGATTTTGAAAGCCATACAAGAAGTAAAACATTAAATCATTATATTTGTACAGCAGAGGAAATATATGAATCTATTAAAGAAATTCTTGAAGTAGAAGAACTAAGTGAAGATATCAGATTAATAGGAATTAGTGTGTCTTCTTTTAAAGAAACAAGAATAGAACAATTAAGTTTATTCTAGATGATAAGAATGTTAAATATATAATAAAAATTTTCATAAAAGTGTTGTCTAAATAGGAACTATAGGAATATTAATATAGTAGATTACTAAAAAGGAGGGAACTACTTCAATAAGACTGAGTAAGACAGTTTTAAAAGTGGGTAATTATTAAATGAAAAGAGAGTTAACTCCAAATGAAGTGCTATTTAATATTGATTTAAATGAAGGAGAAGAGAATGCAAAGTTTAATGATATTCCTGGTATAAGTTTAGCATATCAAAAAGTTAAAAGAGCTATTGAAATCAAAGAGGAAGGATATAATCTTTATTTAATAGATTCTTTTTCTAAAGATAAATTAAATGATTTGATCAAGTTCATTGAAAATCTTTATAAAAATTCTGATTCTCCAAAAGATATTTGTTATGTGACTATAGATGATCCTAAAAAGCCAGAGCCTATTTTTTTAGCTAATGGAAAAGGGAAAGAGCTTAAAAATGAAGTAGAAAATATTAAAAATAGCTATTATGAAGTTGTTATGGATTTTTATAATACTTCTTCAGAATCTGAAAAGGATAGTATAATAGAAGAGGTTCATAGTAAGAGGAGTAATTACATTGGTGAGCTTGTTGAGATAGCAAAAGATGAAGGCTTTGATGTAAAAGCCACTACTGGTGGATTTGCTTTCCTTCCTTTAAAAGAAGGAAAAGTTATGACAGAAAAAGAATATGACATTTTAGCTGATGATTCTAAGGATGAAATAGTTAAGAGAGCATCCAAACTTAGAAATAAGGCAGAAGTTGTATTGGAAAAATTAAAGGATATTGAACTTACTTCAATTACAAAATTAAAGGATATATATTCAGAGTTTTTGGATGTAGAGCTTGAAGAGGAAAAAGAAGAATGCTTATTAAAATTTATAACTGATGATGATGTTTATGAATATTTAGAAAAGTTATTTTATAATATTGAAAAAAGTTTGGTAGATTGCTATACCATTAATATTGAGGAAGATGAAAGTGTTATTAATGAAATATTAAATAAATATGATATATCAGTTTTGGTGGATAATAGTAATTATAAAAAGCCTAGAGTGATTTTTGAGGAAGATCCAAGTGTAATGAATTTAATGGGAAATGTAGAATATGAAAATCATAATGGATTATATACTACTGAACTTTCACTAATAACACCAGGATCTTTAATTTTAGCTAATGAAGGATGCATAATTTTAAGATTAAGTCAGCTTGTAAACAATAATTTTAGTTATTATTCTTTAAAGAAGGCTTTAATGTCTGGTAAAGTAAATATAGATTCAGCTAGAAGTTATTTAGAGCTATTATCTATTAATGGATTAAAGCCTAAGCCTATGCCTGTTAAAGTAAAGGTAATCATAATAGGCGATTATGAGAGCTACGATATCCTTTATGATGCAGATGAGGATTTTAGAAGATTATTCCCTTTAAGAGTAGAATTTTCTAATGTAATTAATTATAAAGATATAAAAGGGAAAGTCATAAAAGAATATATAAAAGAAAGAGTTAAAAAGTATAATTTAAATGATATTGATGATGAAGGTGTTAAGGAACTAATTAAATATTTATCTAGAAAAGCCAATAGTAAGGAAAAGGTTAGTATAGATGAAGTTGATGTGGATAAAATTTTAATCTTATCAGGTAGTGAGGTTAAAGATCAAAGGCGAAAATCCATTTCCGGAAAAGATATAATAAAAGTAGCATATGAGGAAGAATTAATAGAAGAACAAATAATGGAAATGTATGAAGAAAAGAAAATCTTTATTTCATTAAAGGGGAAGATGGTAGGAACTATAAATGGATTAGCAGTATTGAATTCGGGTTATTATAGTTTTGGAAAGCCAATGAAAGTTACATGTATTGCATGTAAGGGCGATGGGAAAATAATAGATATACAAAAGGAAAGTAACATGTCAGGAAGTATTCATGAAAAATCAATAAATATACTTTCTGGACTTTTAAGTAATATTATAAATCCTTACGAAAAGTTGCCTATAGATTTTCATTTAAGTTTTGAACAAACCTATGGAAAAATAGATGGAGATAGTGCATCTGTTGCTGAAATATTATGTATATTATCTGCTTTAAGCAAATATGGAATTAGGCAAAATATTGCAGTAACAGGGTCAATTAATCAATTCGGAGAAGTTCAACCTATAGGTGGAGTAAATGAAAAGATAGAAGGATTTTATAAAACCTGTAAACTCATGGGAGAATGTGGAGATAAAGGTGTTTTGATTCCTTCATCAAATAGAGAAGAAATAATTTTAAAACCAGAGGTAGAGGAAGCAGTTTCAAAAGGAGCATTTCATATCTATACAATGGATAATTTAGAAGATGCAATAGAAGTTATGATGTTAGAGGAAAATCAAACTATAGAAGAATTTTTTAAGGATATTTCCAAGGAAATAGATAAATATAGGACAAAACAAAAATAGTAAGAAATATAAAGCGAAGCTAGTGGATTTTTTCAACAAGCTTCGCTTTATATTTTTAATATTATACCAATAAATGTAATAAAAATTATAATATTGTTGACTAACATTTAACAACTGTGATAAAATATGGAAAAAGAGCTTTTGAGGGAGGTGAATTACTCTAAGGGAAATCTCTAGGGTAACATAATATGTATCTAAAGTTTGAAAAAAAAGAGGATAAGCTCATTGCAAATTTAGTAGGTGAACTAGATCATCATAGTGCAGAAGAAGTAAGAGTTAAAATTGATGATAGAATCGATAGGGATAATATTCAAAAATTAATTTTAAATTTTTCAGGAGTAACCTTTATGGACAGTTCTGGAATTGGAGTTGTAGTTGGAAGATATAAAAAGATATCAGCAAAAGGTGGTGCACTTTGTGTAACTAATGTAAATAATGGTGTTAATAGAGTATTTGAGTTGTCAGGATTATTTAAAATTATCGATAGCTATAGTAACTTGACAGAAGCACTAAAGTGCATTTAATGGAGGGGTTTTACATGTATGATAATAAAATTAAAATTGAATTTGAAAGTAAGTCCCAAAATGAGGGCTTTGCAAGAGTTGCAATAGCAGCTTTTGTATCTCAGCTAGATCCAACAATAGAAGAGATAACAGATGTAAAAACAGCTGTATCAGAAGCTGTCACAAATTCAATCATTCATGGCTATGAAGGAAAAGAGGACAAAAAGGTTTTTATAGAAGCTGAATTATTAAAGAATGAAATTACCATAACAATAATTGATCATGGAAATGGAATAGAAGATGTAGAAAAAGCAAAAGAGCCTTTATATACATCAAGGCCAGACCTTGAAAGGTCTGGAATGGGCTTCACTGTTATGGAAACCTTTATGGATAGCATGGAAGTTGAAAGCAAAAGGGGAGAAGGTACAAGGGTAGTATTAAAGAAGAAATTTAGTACAGTGAGTTAGGTGGATTGGTATGGAGAAAGGGAATTTTAAAAGAGAGGAATATAATTACGAAGATAACACTGAGTTACTTCCTCGAGCAAAAGATGGCGATGAACTAGCTATGAATAGGTTAATAGAGATGAACCTTCCTCTTGTATCCTCCTTGAGTAAGAAGTTCTTAAATAGAGGATATGATTATGAAGATATATTTCAAATAGGTTGTATTGGCCTTGTTAAGGCTATAAAGAATTTTGATGCAGCCTATAATGTTAAGTTTTCTACTTATGCTGTTCCTATGATTATGGGTGAAATCAAGAGATTTCTTAGAGATGATGGAATGATTAAGGTAAGTAGAAATGTAAAAAGTTTAGCTAGAAAGATTCACTTTGATAAAGAAGAGTTAACTAAAAAATTAGACAGAGAACCAACAATAGATGAATTGGCCACTTATTCTGGAATAGAAAAGGAAGATATAGTATTTGCTATAGAATCATCATCAAGTTTACAGTATTTATATGATACTATACATCAAGAAGATGGTGCTCCTGTTCTATTAATAGATAAGCTAAGTGAAAATGGAACTGATGATGATGAAATGGTTGACAGTATTGCATTAAAAGAAGCTTTAAGAAGTTTAGATGAAAAGGCTAGACAGATTATTGTACTTAGATATTTTAAGGATAAAACTCAGGTTCAGGTGGCTAAGATGTTAGGGATTAGTCAGGTGCAGGTTTCTAGGATTGAGAAGAAGGTTTTACTTGTTATGAGGGAAAAACTACAAGATTAATGGATAGATTAATTGAGAACTGACCTTCAATCATTAAGTTGTTAGTGATTGGAGGTTTTGTTTTTTTTATTTAGTGAAGAGTAAAAGTATGTAAATTCTTTATATGGATTAAAAGAACTTAAAATATAGAACTAAAGTTTTTTTATTACTATTCGACTATATATAGGTAAATGTTTCTGTTTGAGGAGGAGAAAAATGAAAAGAAATTTCAAAATAATAATATCTATATTTATGGGAATTGTTATTATATGTACATTGAAGACATATGCAAATGCTGGGACTGCCATTAACAAGTCTGATAGTAAGGTACACAAAAATGAAATAATGAAAGGTGTTAGTAATTTAAACAATACATCTAATAATAGTGCTAAAGTTGATGATATACTAAAATATCCTGAAAAAGGGTGGAATAGATATGATGATACAAATAGCTTAATACAATATACAACAGATACAAAAGTAATAGGTTGGACAGAAGGTTACAGTGATAGTGGAGATAATATTGACCATATGTTTTATGACTCAACAGAGAGTTATGAAGCGAGCAGAGGTCATAGTGTTAAGTTTAGAATTAATGGAAGCAAATTTAGAGTTATAGGAATGCTATGGAAACTTCCTCAAAGTTATATTACTAAGTATAATCCTACAAAAAATATGGATATTTTAATTGATGGAACAAAGGTTGATAATTTTTGGCCAATTTGTGAGAGTAATAGTAATAGTTTTGTTGAACAAGCTCTACTATATGAATATTCCTTTAATTCTGTTGGAGTACATGATGTGGAGATAAAGTTAACAAGTCCAGCACATGGAGGAATATATCCTTGGTATGAGATGGGATTAGATGCAATAGATATTGATGGGCAATTGGTGGATTCTACAACACCTATAACGCCTACAACACAACTTAAACCAGTATTAAATATAGAAACACCACAAATAGGAAAGATATATACAGGCACAATGCCAGTAAGTGGGTATGCATTAAATCCATCTGGAGTAAAATCAGTAAAAATATATTTAGATGATAAATATTCAAAAGATGCAACAATAGGGGGAGCAAGAGCAGATGTAGAACAAAAATATCAAGGGTATCCTGGGGCTAGTACAAGTGGATTTTCAACTAGCTATAGTGTAAATAGTTTTACTCTTGGAAATCATACTATGAAAGTACAATCAATAGGTAATGATGGTAGTATAGAAGAGCGTAATCTGTACTTATATGTATTTGAAAATAATATATTAGTGCAAACTACTCCAATAAATGAAAGAATTCCATTGTATAGATATTATATATATTCAAATGGAGCACATTTTTACACAACTGATTTTAGTGAGTTGGGAAAAGGTGGAGGAAACTATTTATATGATGGGATACAATGTTATGTTTATAAGGATAACTTATATGGAACAAGTCCATTATATAGATATTATAATGCATCACTTGATGATTTTTATTATACAACTAATTTTGATGAATTGGGTAATGGTAAAAATGGCTATAGTTATGTTAGTATACAGTGTTATGTTTACAGAAATCAAGTAAATGGTACAAAACCATTATATAGATATTCTAGATATGTTGATGGAGTACATTTTTATACAACTAATATAAATGAGTTAGGAAATGGAAATGATAATTATAAATATGATGGAATAGCTTGTTATGTGCTGGGTAATTAATTGGAGAGATAAAAGAATATGATTAAAAAATCAAATAAGAAAAGATAAATTGTCTAAAAAGTGAAAATAAGATAGACAAGCTACAACTCAAATAATTAAGTTGTAGCTTGTCTGCTTATTTTACCATTCACCTTTATAAGCAATAACATAAACAGTAACATTTCTTCTTCCCCAATTGATACATTCTTGGTTACTATTTAAAAATAAATCTATAATATTTCCCTTAATAGCTCCACCAGTATCAGCGGCTATAGCATAACCATATCCAACTACATATACTTTACTTCCTAAAGGAATTACTCTAGGATCAACAGCTATAGTGCTCAATCCGTTAGGATTTCTAACTGGAGTTGTTCCTGTTGCAGTTATTGAATTGGCAGTATAAGCAGTGGCCTCCATACTTAAAGTTTTCTTATATGTAGTTGGAGCTCCACCTGAAACAGTAGTTTCTGGCTGCTTTAATGCAGCTATTTTTTTATTACCTTTTGCAATAGCATTATTAGCTGTCGCTTTTACAGAATCAGTAGTAAGTTGAGGTAATAACCCCTTTAAATTATCAATAGCTTCACTTAGTGCTTTTGCATCATTACTAGAATTAATAATTGAAACTGAATTTTTAATAAGGTTGTCTTCATTTTGACGAACTTCCTCTGCTATACGAGCTCTTTCAGCATCAAGTTTAGCTTTATTTTCTGCAATTATAGCTTCTTGCTTTTTTATATCATCTATTTTTGTTTGAATTTCTTTATTTTTAGATGATAAATCTTCTTTTTGCTTAGTAATAGAATTAATAGATTCAGTAAGTTGACTAACTTTTTCATGTATTCCATCTACTAATTTTTTATCCTGTGTAATAAGCAATCTACAAGAATTAAGCCTTTCAAAAAAGTCACCAACACTTTCAGCCTCAGTAATAAAAGCTAAGTAACTTAATTCAGAGTAACTACCACTCTTATACATTTCTCTTAATCGCATAGACAATGTATCTTCTGATTTATTAACTTCTTCATTTAGAGAAGTAATTTTTCCTTGATTACTATTAATTTCAGTTTGAATCTTTTTTATAGATTCTTCATTAGTTGCTATTTCTGCTTGAAGTTCTTCAACATCTTTCTTTGAATTTGAAATATCAACATCTATTAATCTTACTTCATCAGAAACAATGTTAAATTCAAATTTAGTATCATCTAATGGACTAGCTTCAGCAATAAGAGGCACATTAATTGATAAAAGTACAATTGCAAAGACAATTGATGTAAATTTTTTCATATAATCACCTATATTTTATATTAGAGAATGAACACAATCTCTTCATATAATAATAACATAATATTGAAAAAAGGACAAATTTGTTGGATTATAAAGAAAAATAGCTAAACAAACACAAAAAAGTATAATAAAAAGAAATGTTAATAGAAAGTTGTGCAATATGACTTAAGGATTATGCATAATGCATGTAACTAGTGCAGTGTGCCTTTAAAATAATTAAGTGTCATTAAAAAAAATAATAGATTATAAATTTAATCCTAAAAAGTTAGAGATTAAACAATAAAATATGGGCTAATTTAGTATTTTAGTTTTTTATTTGATTTTTTTTATAAAAAATATGTAAGGATACTCGAAAATATATTATAATATATTAAGGTATAAAGAATCACATGAATGGAGGATGCATTTTGAACATTTATAGCAATAATTCTTGGAAAGCTATTGTTGAAATGCTTAAAAGTGATATATATAAGGGATTAAATGAAGAAGAATGTGAGAAACGAAGAAAAGGGTCAGGTGATAATAAAGTCTTTGTTATGCATAACAGAGGAATTATGACATCTTTAAAAAATTTTTTCAGTATATATATTTTTTTAAGTATTGCAATAGCAGGTGTTTTATTTTATCTTAGTGAATATGTTATGGGAAGCATATCTACTGCTATTATATTTATAAGTTTATTAATAAAAATAGCTCATGCAAAGAGCAAGGCAAACAAAACAAAATTTTTACAAAATTTGAACAATACAAATACTAAAGTACTTCGTGATGGTGTTACAAAAGTAATTAAATCTGAAGAGTTAGTAAAAGGTGATATAGTATATTTTTCCAAAGGCTCATTAGTTCCAGCAGATATTAGAATAATTACAGCAACAGAGATAAAGGTTGATGAAAAAAATATTACTGGAGAAAATTTTTTAAAGGATAAATTTGATAGTAAAATAGATGATGATATTTTTTCTATAGAAGAAATGAAAAACATGTTATTTAAAGGTTCTGTAGTTATAGAAGGTGAAGGATCTGGAATTGTGGTTGAAACAGGTGATTCAACAGAGCTTGGAAAAATGTTTACTTTGATAATGCATTCTAATAAAAATAAACATACTTTAGGCAAAAAAATAGAAAAGAGACTTGGAAAAATAATCTTTATACTTTTGTTGGTTGCAGTTTCTGCATCTATTTTAAGCTATTATTTTATGAAGGATTTTTATCAATTGAGTTTATCTTTATTTGCTATACAGAGTATACCTTTTATAAGCATTGCTTTTTTATATGTAATAATATTAAAAAAAGATTTACATAAAAAAGGTATAGATTTAGTAAATGTGTCTACATTAGATATAATAAGTGAAATAGAAATTCTTTTTATGGATAAAATTGGTTCAGTTACAAAGGCAAAAATGACTGTAGATAAGTTGTATGTAAATAATAGAATTGTTAACGGTAAAGAAATTACATATAATAGAGAGATTACAGTTAAAAGGTTAATTGAAACCATAGTGCTTTGTAACAATGCTACTTATGATTCAGAGCAAGATATTGGCGAGGGTGAATTAAAAGAAGTAGCATATTTAAAATTTGCAAATGAAAAGATGGTATATAAATCTATGCTAGAGGGAGATCATAGAAGAGTTTTTGAAATTCCTATGGATACAGATAAAAGGGTAATAACAACAGTAAACAAAGTAAAGCAAGGTTCAAGGTCAAATTCAAGAGGAAATGTTGATGCTGTACTTGATAGATGCAGTCATATAATGATTGATGGGCTAGAGAAAGAAATTACCCCTGAAGATATAGAAAGAATCAAAGCTGTTGATTATAATTTTTCTTTGGAAGGATTAATTACACAAGGGATAGCCTACAGAAGTTTTAATTACACTCCATCAAGGGAAGAAAATATAGAAAATAATTTAGTCTTTGTAGGATTAGTTGCTTTAGATAATCCTTTAAATGATGACTTAGAAAATGATATGGAAGAAATTAAAAATAGAGGTATCATACCCATTATGATTACTGATGATAATAAAATAGTAGCAACTTCGATAGGTAAAAAAGCAAAGTTGACTTCATCAAATAGTAAAGTTATTAGTGGTGTTGAGATTTATTCTTTAGGAAATGAAGAACTTATTGATACAGTTGGAAAAACAAGAGTATTTTCAAGAGTTACTCCAGAACTTAAAGCTAAGATAATAGGCTTATTTATTAAAGACAAATATAAAGTAGCAGCAAGTGGAGAAAACTTGGGTGATTTACCAGCAATAAGTTTATCTAGCTTAGGAATAGGAAAAGGAAATGCTCCAAAGATAATAAAAAATGCAGCAGATTTATTCATTAAGAATAATTATTTAAAAGGATTTTTGAGCATATTTGATACAGCCAAGAGATTTAACGAAGGAATAGATAAAGTTGAAACTGCATTAATATCATTACTATTTTCAGAAATAGTTGTAGTTAATTCTTTACCTATGATAAATACTGAAATAAGGATGAATTATATACCGATATTTGTGGTAAATGTGGTTTTAGCTATACCATTATTTTTAGCTTTAATTAGTTCGCCTAAAGGTAAGGATAAAAGATATATTTTAAGAGGTATTGTAAATAGTATGCTTGTTTTGGGCGCACTATATGATGTGAATAGTAATTTTCAAGAAATATTAATAGCAACATTAGGAGCATTTATCATAATACATGTATTTTTTAATATTTCAATATCATTTAAGAAGGTATCTATTCAATTGATTTTATTTATTACTGGAATAGTTTTATGGCTTGCTTCAATAGGTGGATTAGTTCTCTTAAATGGATTGGCTTTAACATCCTATAGTTTAATAAAATTAGGAGTTATTATCTTGATTAACTTAATATATGAATTAATATTGAAAAGATGTCAATGATTAATGATGAGGTGATTTATCTATGAAAATCAGAGATATAGAAAAGGTTAGTATGCCTATCATTTATATATCCCTATCATTAATATTTGGATCTATAATTTATGGAATATATGATGATTTTTTATGGCTAGCAGTAACCTCTGCTTGCCTTTTTTTTATATTTGTATATATTAATACAAATTCTATATTTACTATTATTATAATTCTATTTTTTGCTTTAGGATTAGTAAATAATATAAGTTATTATAATATAAGTTCTAGCAATAAATTTAGTGGAAAAGTTCAGGTGATTGAAGAGAAGAGCTATAGTAAAATTGGTACATTTAATGGAAAAAGAATGTACCTTCAAGGAGAAAATTCTAAATATTCTTTAGGCGACAATATTTATGTGGAAGGTGACTTTGAAAAAGAAGTAGATAAAGAAAAAGGCATAGTAGGGACTTTAAGTGTTAAAAATGTAAAAAAATTAGATAAGAGTTTAGTGGGAAGACTGTACAGCATAAGAGAAAATATATATGCAAAACTCAAAGAAAATTTAGGACAAAGAAAAGGGGCTTTAATAGCATCTTTAGCTTTTGGTTATTCTGAATATTTGGATGGTGAAGATCAAGAGGAAATGAAAACCTTAGGGGTTATACATGCTATAAGTGTTTCTGGGTTGCATGTGGTGTTAGTGTTTTCTTTACTAAGGATTTTTTTAGGAAAAGGAATATCATTAGGGGTTACCTCATTATATGTATTGCTTACAGGAGCGGCATTTTCTGCGCTCAGAGCATTATTTATGATAGTTATGTTTTCTTTAGCTCCAAATGCTAAAAAGAATTATAATCCTTTAAGTGCTTTAGCTTTAAGTGCAGGGATTATAATATTATTTACTCCGTATGCTATTTTTCAATTAGGATTTACATTATCGTTTCTAGCTACACTTGGAATGATTTTGTTTTCTAAAGGATTAAATAATAAATTATATAGATTACCAAAGTATATAAGAAAGACTATAGCTACATCTTTGGCAGCTCAAGTTTTTACTATGCCTGTTATAATGTATTCTTTTAATGAGTGTTCTTTGACCTTTATTTTAGGTAACTTGATTTTAGAGCCAATTTTAAATATTTTAATTATATTAGGTAATTTTCTATTAATAGCACTTCCTATACAAGAGCTATTTGATTTAATTTCATTTGTGTTATTAAAAGTTATAAATCTTTTAGATATATGTACAGAGTATTTATATGATATAAGTGGCAATTCTTATATAGTAAATGATGGAGTGGTAATGATTTATTGTTCTATGTTTATAGGTGCATATTTTTATTTTAAAGGTATTAAAAAGTTAAAGATTTTACCAATAGCAGCTGTATTAACTGTTTTAATAAATTTATATAGTCCTATAGCTAAAGTAGAATATTTAAAAGAAGGAGGATTATTATTATCCTATATGGGAGAGAGAAAAATAATTTCTGCTACAAGAAATATTGATATGAAAAAACTTAAAAAGATAAACTTAGCAGATGAAGGAATTAGAGAAGCAAAATCTATTAATATGAAAAATGTATTAAAGATTAAAGCAGAAGGTAAAAATTTTATATTGCAATTAAAAGGGAAAGAGTATTTGTTAAAGATAAATAAGAAGGAAAACTTAAAGAGAACTTATGATATAATTAATTTTGTAGAAAAAAAATCAAAATGTTTATTTGTTTTTGGAGATAAACTTTTATATTATTAGGGATATGAAAATAGTCTGGCGAACTGACTTTTTGATTGTTCCTTAGAGAGTGTATAGATGAAAGGCGGATTAACTTGATTACTAGTGATATATTTGAAA
Organism: Clostridium sp. SHJSY1; assembly: GCF_031626875.1. NCBI lineage: Bacteria > Bacillati > Bacillota > Clostridia > Eubacteriales > Clostridiaceae > Clostridium > Clostridium sp. SHJSY1. The sequence continues at coordinate 46,109 of NZ_JANDMF010000001.1, read as the reverse complement.
AAGAAATTAAAAATAAATCTATAAAAAATTCATATGTATTTTGTGGTGGAGACGAAGAACTAATTAAAGAAGGAATAGAAGTTTTATCAAAACCAATTTTAATTGGTGGATTTGAAGATTTAAATTATATAAGGATAGATGGGTTAACTGCCACTATGGATGATATTATGAATGCTTGTGAAACCATGCCTTTCATGGGAGAGAAAAAAGTTGTTTTAGTATATAGGGCTAATTTCTTAAGAGATAAGACAGATAGTTCATCTACTAAGTTATATAATGGAATTAAAGAATATTTGAAGGATATGCCAAACTTTACGGTATTTATAATGTACTATGTCTTTAATGATAAAAGAGAAAATCCTAAGAAGAACAAAAAATTAATGGCTTTAGATAAAATTACAGAAATAGTTCATTTTGAAAAACTAAAAAGAGATAGATTTGTAAGAAAAGTTGAAGATGTTTTTAGTGAAAAAGGTAAAAATATAGGAAAAATTGAATTAAGGTATTTTTGTGAAAGAGTGCAAAATAACTTTAATGTTATAAGACGGGAAGTAGATAAGCTAATAGATTATACTGTGGATAGGGAAATAAAAAAAGAAGATATAGATAAACTTATTCCTTCTAAAAGTGAAGATGATATATTTGATTTAGTTGACCTTATTTCTCAAAGAAAAATAGAAAAGGCTATAGATATTATGGATGATTTATTGTTTAAAGCAGATCAACATATGTTAATAGTAACATCTATAGAATCTCAATTTAAGAAATTATATAATATAAAGCTTGGAATGGAAAAAGGAAAAAAGGTCAATGATTTTATGTCAGAACTTAGGGTTCCAGCATTTGTGTGTGAGAAATTAATGAATTTAAGTTCTAAATTTTCAAGAAGACAATTAGAAGATTTAATAAAACTTTCAGTAAAAACAGAAGCAAGACTAAAATCTTCAGGAGTAGATAAGACTATGGAGTTAGAATTATTACTTCTAAATACATTGATGATAAAAAAATAGAGTTTAATTAATAGAGAGTTGAAAATGGAGAAAATTAAATTTTCTTTTTCAACTCTCTATTAATGTGACTAGGAGACTCATTAATTTGTAGAAGTGCACAAACCTCTAGCTATATATAATGTAAACGGTATGTGGTATAATATTCCATATAAATATATATGCTGGGAGGGAAAAGTAATGAGGAAAAATAATTTTAGAAGGATAACTTGGTTCACTTTAGTAATGTTTTTATTTACTCTGTTTAACAATTTATCTTTAAGTAAAGTTAGAGCAGTTGAATCCAGTGTAAAAGCAGATTCAGTTGCTGTATTGGTTGGAAACCTTATGAAAGACAATAATTTAGGGGAAGATTGGAACCCAAAAAACTACTTTGGAAAACTTAAGGAATATAAAAATGGAGTTTATGAAGCTACACTTAAATTAAAAGCTAATGAAAAATATGAATATAAAATAGCTATGAATGGAGCATGGGATGAGAGTTATGGTAAAGATGGTGGACAAGACAATGTTTTGTTAAATTTAAAAGAGGACAAGGATATTACTTTTAGATTAGATTATAAAAATAAAAAAGTATATGATTCAGTTAACAACCCAGATCAATTCAAATCAAAAGCTATACTAACAGGTGAATTAGATAAGTGTTTGGGTGGAAAGTCATGGGACCCTTCAGATGATGATTTTAAATTAGATTATGTAGGTGGAGGGATTTATAAAAAGACATTTAAAGTGACAAAATCAGGCACTATGGAATTTAAAATTGCATATAATGGAGCTTGGAACAATGGAGAAGCTGCTGCAAATCAAAAGATAGTAATTCCTGAAGGAACAGAAAGTGTAACATTTTTTTCAGATTGCATTGGAAACGTTACCGAAAATTCGGTAGATAACCCTGAAATTTTGAAAAATGTATCACTTATTGGGACTGTAAGAAGTGGAGATGGTGATTGGGATGTAACAAGTAAGAGTTTTGATATGCATCAGATAGATTCTAGTAAGTTTTTGTATACATCTATATTGAAGGCAGGAAATTATGAATATAAGGGAATTGTAAATTATAGTTTTGACGATGGAGGAATACCAAAGACAGACAATGTTTCATTAAAACTTGATTCAGAAAAAAATGTTGTATTTATTGTGGATATAAAGGAAGGTAAAATTATAGATTCTATAAATAATCCAGATGAAGTAGCTTTAGCAGTAGGCCTTAAATCTCAAATAGTAGAAGTGAAAAGTCCAGTAGTAAATGATAATGGAACTATTACCTTTAATTATAAAAATGCAGAGGCTAAAAAAGTTTCTTTAACTAGTAATATTAATGAATGGAGTAAAGATAATACTGCTTTAACAAGGTCTGATGATGGAGTGTGGTCAACTACTATAAGGGTAGGAGATGATGCAAAAGAAATTCAGTATAAATTTATAGTAGATGGAAAGGAGATATTAGATCCAAGCAATAAGGACGTTAATGATGGGAAATCTGTTGTGAATTTTCCTAAATATGAAGGAAGGAATGTTACTATTCCAGGTTCTTTATCTACAGGTATTGAAGGCACAGATGGAACATGGAATCCTGCAGATAAAGCTCTTAAATTAGATTATATAGGAAATGGTAATTATAAGAAGACTTTTAAAGGTGTTAAGGGAGGTAGATATGAGTATAAAATAGCTTTAAATTATACATGGGATCCTGAAAATTATGGTGCTAATGGAGTAGATCATGGTTCTAATATAAGCATAATTATTCCCCAAACTATGGATTTAACATTCTTATATAATGATGATTCACATAAGGTTGTTACTGATTTAGATTATAAGGTTTTAAATATAACTTTAAATGATGGGAATAAAGTATTGGGAAAATTAACTGATGAAAAATTAAATGGAGTATATTCTGGAAAAGTTGATTTAAAGAAAGGTAGCTATGATAATTTGAATCTAACTGTCAAAGGTGAAGAGGAAAGAAATGTTAAGGTTGACAAATTGATTTTAGATAGGGATAGAACTGTTACTTTTTCATATGATCCAAAGACAGAAATATGCTTTAATGATGCTTCAGATGAAAAAGTAGATAATGATTCAATATATTATAATTCTAGGATAGAAGAATACAAGAGTCCATATGGTGCTGTATCAGTAGGAACTCCAATAAAATTTTCGTTAAAAGTAAAAAAAGATATAGGTAAAGAAGGAAAAATGATTTTAAGTACTCCAAAAGGAATTAAAGTTATTGATATGAACAAAAATGGAAATTTTGATGATGGCAACGATAGATGGACAAGCACCTATACTCCAGAGACTATAGGAACATTTTCATATTATTTTGTAATTTCTAATGGCTCTGATGTAAAAGCCTATGGAGATGATGATGGATATTTTGCAGAAGGAAAAGTAGGTAACTTAGGTGAAGTGAAAAATTATGAATTTAATGTTTCTACAAAGGACTTTAAAACTCCTGATTGGCTAAAGAATGGAGTTATATATCAAATATATCCAGATAGATTTTTTAATGGGGATAAGGATAATGACTATATGCAAAAGTATGCCAGAGGAACTACTCCATATGAGTTTATAAGTGACTGGTATTCCTTGCCTAAAGATCCAGATTTAATGCTTAAGGATGGCTATGTTTATCCAAGCAATGCTAATAAAGGTGATGTTAACGCTTGGTCAAATGATCTTTATGGTGGAGATTTAAAAGGAATAGAAGAAAAGATAAATTATTTAAAATCTGTTGGAGTTACAGTGCTTTATTTAAATCCAGTAGGACAATCTATTTCAAGTCATAGATATGATACTACAGATTACACAAAGCTTGATGCTCAGCTTGGAAAGATGGAGGATTTTATAAATCTTGCTAAAGTAGCTAAAGAAAATGGAATGCATATTATACTTGATGGAGTATATAATCATGTATCTGATGATTCTGTTTATTTTGATAGATATGGAAAATATGTTGCGAAAGGAAGACCGCTTGGAGCATATCAGTACTGGTCACATGTTTATGATGAAATAAATAATAGTGGATTAAGTCAAGTTGATGCAGAAAAGAAGGTAACTGACTATTACAATTCCATTGGAATTACTGATTTGCATTATAAGGATTGGTTTATAGTAAATAATGCTAAAACTGCTGAAAAAGATTCTAAAGGAAATGAAACTGGAAAGTATTATTATAGTTATGAGGGCTGGTCAGGTTATGATTCAATGCCAGTAATACAAGCATTAAATGGATCAGAATATAATGTAAAGTCTTGGAGGAATGAAGTGATTGATGGGGATAATTCTGTAGCAAGACAATGGCTTAGAGATGGATCAAATGGTTGGAGGCTTGATGTTGCTAATGAAATATCTGATGAAACTTGGAGAGCATTTAGGAAGACAGTAAAAGAAGAAGGTGACAATGCTATAATAGGTGAGATATGGACAGATGCATCAAGTTATATTATTGGAGATATGTATGATTCAGTAATGAACTATAGATTTAGAGGAGCTATGCTAAATTTTGTAAAAGGAACTCAAGATGATAATAAAACGAGAGTAACTGCAAAAGATTCTATGAATGAGCTTGAAAAAATGAGAGAACAATATCCAAGAGAAGCTTTAGAAGCTATGATGAATTTAGTTGGGTCTCATGATACTCAAAGGGTATTATCTGCTTTAGATGGAGCTCAAAAATCAACAAGAGGGTTTGCAAATCCTGCTACAGATTTAGCTAAAGCAAAAATGAGGTTAATACCATTTTTACAAATGACCTATATAGGGGCACCAACTATATATTATGGTGACGAAATTGGAATGGTTGGATGTGATGATCCTGATAATAGGAGAGCATTTACTTGGGGAAAAGGTGATAAAGAATTAGTTGAGTGGTATGCTAAACTTGCAGCTATAAGAAATGGTTATTCATCACTTAGAACAGGAGAGGTGAGTGTTCCACAAATGCCAAAGGAGTTTGAAAATGATGTAATGGCTTATTTGAGATCAGATGATGATTCAAAGGCTTTAGTAGTAGCAAATAGAGAAGAAAAAGAAGTAGAAACTACATTCACAGTACCAGGAGTTAAGGAAGGAACTACTCTTACTAATATATTAAATGACAAAGAAATCTATAAAGTTGAGGATGGAAAGGTAACAGTTAGAGTTCCGGCTTTAGGAGGTGTCATTTTAGTTGATAAAGTAAAAGAAATTAACTTTAATAAAGATGGTTTAAAAGATGCTTATAATACTGATTCAGTGGTTAAAAATAGGATTATACCAGAAACAGATAAAGAGATAGAAGATAAAATAAGTAAGGCTGAAAATGGAAGTGAAGTAGTAATTTCTAATATGAATGAAGGTATAAGTGGAAATCTTTTAGAGTATATAGTAAACTCAGGAAAAGATCTTAAAATAGTAATTAAGAGAGGAAATATAAAAATAACAATTAAAGATGTTAAAAAACTTAAAGAAACATTAAGTGACCAAGGATTAACTGATTTTAAAGTTTTAGTTAATGATAATTTGGATAATGAAGTTAAGAATTTAAATTTAATAGATAAGTTTAATATTAAAACAAATCTAAAAGATGGTGCTTTAGGTACTGATATGATGTTGGAAGTTTCAGTTGATAAAAATAACGATGGTAAAGAGTTATATTGTTACTATATAGCTGGTAGTGATAATTTTGTACTAGCTGGTAAAGGCGAAGTACAAAATGGTATATTCACATTTGTCACAAACCATTTTAGTGATTATATCATTGTAGATAATGAAATAACTAATAAAGATCCAGAAAATAAAGATAAGGATAAAAAATTAACTAGTGCAAATAATGATGATGAAGATAGTAATGGAGAAAAATCCGCTACAGCAAAGACTGGAGATATGGCAAGTGAAAATGAATTTATATTGCTAATTAGTATGTTGTTTGTAGCATTTGCAGGATTTAGGTATTCATATAAAAAGAAAAAAGCATAGTAAAAGTAAAGAACCGGCCTTAAATAAGGTCGGTTTTATTACAACTACGCCATAGCGTTTAACTTTGCAGCTAATCTTGACTTCTTTCTAGCAGCCATGTTTTTATGAACTACTCCCTTTTGAGCAGCCATATCTAAAGACTTAGAAGCTTTAACGAATAAAGCTTTAGCTTCGTCAGCACTGTTAGCTGATACTGCAGCTTCAAATTTCTTTATAGCAGTTTTTAAAGCAGACTTAACCATTCTATTTCTAGCAGTCTTCTTTTCTGCAACTAATATTCTCTTCTTTGCTGATTTGATATTTGCCATTCTTAATTCACCCCCTCTAAATTTTATAGGGCCTCTCGCAGTTTTGGGGAAATCTGCATATAAGCGTCACATTCGACACACCATATTATAGCATTGAAAGTTATGAGATTCAAGTATTAAATTTAAGTAAATCGGAAAAATAAGAAAGACAATAAAATTATTGAGAGGTGAGGAAATGATAAATGTAAGAACTGACTTAGCTGTAGAAGCTCGTGAGATTTATAAACAAGAGAATAAAAAAGATGCGGATGGGGTTATTGTAGAAGAATATGAGGATGAAGGTACCCAAATAACAAAGGTGAAAATAATGACAGAAGATGGGGCTATTAAAATGGGAAAGCCCATCGGAAATTATATAACTTTAGAAATTCCAGAGTTTACTGTATATGATGGAGAGCTTATGGATGATGTTTCTATAGCTTTAGGAAAAACACTGAAAAAAATTATAAACATGAATGAAAATAAGTTAGCTTTGGTAGTAGGACTTGGAAATAGAAAGGTGACACCAGATGCTTTAGGACCTAAAGTAACAGAAGGAATAATGGTAACTAGACATTTAAAATCAATAATGCCAGATACTATTGATGATAGTATCTCACCAGTTGCAGCTATTGCACCAGGTGTTTTGGGAATAACAGGAATAGAAACTGGGGAAGTAATTAAAGGTATTGTAGAAAGGATTAAACCAGATGTAGTAATTTGCATAGATGCTTTAGCTTCTAGAAAGATAGAAAGGGTAAACAGAACTATTCAAATAAGTGATACAGGAATATCTCCAGGAGCTGGGGTTGGAAATCATAGAATGCAGATTAATGAGAAAACATTAGGTGTAAAAGTAATAGCCATTGGAGTACCTACTGTAGTTGATGCTGCAACTATTGCAAATGATACTATAGATTTAGTTTTAGATGATTTAATTAAGCAATCAGAAGAAGGAAAAGATTTTTATAAGATGTTAAAAAAATTAGATAAACAAGAAAAGAGTATATTGATTAAAGAAGTGCTAGATCCCTTTGTAGGTGATTTAGTAGTAACGCCAAAGGAAGTGGATTTAATGATAGATTCTCTATCCAAAATAATAGCAAATGGAATAAATATAGCAGTTCAGCCTAGCATGACAGTTGAAGATATTAATAAGTTCTTAAATTAATATATTCTAATTATAATTATGTAAAATCCCCATATAATATAGAGTAAATCTAATTTGGATATACAAAGGGGGATTTGTAGGTGTATAAACAAAATATAAGAAGAAAAGATGTGAAACAGAACATAAATATAGGCGTAATAATATTATTGATTGTATTGAGTATATTTTCTTATAGAGTTATTAATATTTTAAGAAATAGCAAAGAAAGAGGAGGATTTGCTTATGTACAATTATTAAACTTTGGAATGCCTATAGTAGAGAATCAGATATATGATGAGGGTGCTTATGCTGAAAATAAGCTATCTATCAAAGAAGTGTGCTTAGAAGCAACAGGTTTAAAAAATATAAATTGCTTTGCAATAGTTAATAATGAAGTTAGCTTTTTTAGCCAAGGATTTAAACCTAATGATAAAATTGCATCAACAGGCATTAGTCCATTTGAAATTAATGATAGTTCTATAGTTAAAGTTGATAATAATGAAAATAAAACCACTAATGATAGTGGTAGTAATAATCAAAATAGGGTAGATACGAAAGCTTCACCTGCCTATAATCCTAAACTTAAGAAAAATTTAGATAATTCAAAGCCAGAAGTTCTTATTTATCACTCACATACAACAGAAAATTATGCAGAAACAGGGGGAGATACTCTAGATGAAAATTATAGTGTTGTTGGAGTTGGTAGTGAGATTGGTAGAATATTAGAAGAAGATTATGGTATTTCAGTTATACATGATAAAACAAACCATAGTGTATCATACAATGATAGTTATTCAAGATCTAATGAAACGGTTAATAGGTATTTAAAAAAGTATGGAGATTTTAAAATGATAATAGACCTTCATAGAGATTCAGTGGAAAATAAATCTGCTGTTACAGCTAATATTAATGGAGAAAATGTTGCAAAGTTAATGTTTGTAACAGCTAAAAATAGTACTAGGTATGGGAAAAATAGTGCTTTAGCTGATGAACTTATGAATAATGCAAATACACTTTTCCCAGGACTCGCAATAAAGATATTAACTTATAATCATGGAATTAATGGGTTTAATGAAGGGTTGAGTGATAACAGTATGCTAATTGAATGTGGAGCAAACATTAATTCATCAGCAGAAGCAAAAGGATCTGCAAAGTACATTGCAAGGTTAATAGCAGAGCATGTTAATAAATAACGAGTCCAAATTTGCCATAATGTATAAAAGATAGGAAAATGAGCATCCTTTAAGATATAAAGTTAAGATCTTTAAAGTGAGATTAACTAAATGTATTTTGGAGGATGTTTTCTTTGAAAAAGAGTGTGAAAAAAAGAATTAAATTAAGAATATTATTTGTCCTATTAATGATTTTTCTTGTAACTATAGGCTTAACAAAAGTTAATATAATTAATACAAAAGCTTTATCACCACTAGATGATACAAATGAAAATTATAAAAAAGTATCTGAAGCATTTGGAGAAGATTTTTCAAATTTTATTAGAGATAATGCTTCTGTAAAAATATATAAAGATGATTCTGATGAAATTTTAGTAAAGGTTGGAGAAAAAGATTATAAAATTACAAAAGAATCAAGCTTGATTAATCAGGCAGAAAAGATGGTAGATGGTGTAGGTGATTTCTTTACTTCAATAAAAGATAAAGTGGAGAAAGTTATCATGTAATAGAGGCCTTTTTTAATAAGTATGTGTTTTTGTTGACAGTAGGTCAGTGGTTTGTGTTATAATTTAGCTGATTTAATATAATGGGGGTGAATTAGCTGTTAATAGAAAAACAGCTTTAATATATGAATAATGATAGAAAGCAATACATAAGAAACTTTTCAATAGTTGCCCATATTGATCATGGTAAGTCTACGTTAGCAGATAGATTATTAGAAGCAACAGGAACATTAACACAAAGAGAGATGGAAGCACAAGTTTTAGATAATATGGAACTTGAAAGAGAAAGAGGAATAACTATAAAATCACAAGCGGCAAGGCTTGTTTATAAGAGAGAAAATGGAGAAGAATACATTCTAAATCTTATAGATACTCCAGGACATGTGGATTTTACATATGAAGTTTCAAGAAGTTTGGCAGCTTGTGAAGGTGCATTGCTTGTAGTAGATGCCACTCAAGGTATTCAGGCACAAACTCTAGCAAATTGTTATTTGGCTTTAGATAATGATTTGGAAATTGCTCCTGTTATTAATAAGATTGATTTACCTTCTCAAAGAGCGGTTGAAGTAAAGAAAGAAATAGAAGATGTTATAGGAATTGAAGCAGAGAGTGCACCTATGATATCAGCAAAAACAGGATTGAATATACCAGATGTATTAGAAGAAATAGTTGATAGACTTCCACCTCCAGAGGGAGATGAGGAAGCTCCATTAAAGGCATTAATCTTCGATTCTTATTATGATAGCTACAAGGGAGTTGTATGTTATGTAAGAATAAAGGATGGAAAAGTTAAGCCTGGAACAAAGATAAAATTAATGGCAACAAATAAGGTGTATGAAGTAGTTGAAGTTGGAGTATTTACTCCAAAGTTAATGCCAATTTCTGAACTAAGTGCTGGAGATGTTGGATATGTAACAGGTTCGATTAAGAATGTAAGAGATGCTAGAGTTGGAGATACCATAACAGAAGCAGATAGGCCTACAAAAAAGGCACTTCCAGGATATAAGCCAGCCGTACCTATGGTTTATTCAGGAATATATCCTGTAGATGGAGCAAAATATGATGAACTTAAAGAAGCACTTGAAAAGTTACAAATTAATGATGCTGCACTAAACTTTGAACCAGAAACATCAGTTGCATTAGGATTTGGATTTAGGTGTGGATTCCTTGGATTATTACATATGGAAATAATTCAAGAAAGAATAGAAAGAGAATTTAACTTAGATATTATTACAACTGCACCATCAGTTATATATAAGGTTGCAAAGACTGATGGAGAGAAGTTTGATATTACAAACCCTACAAACCTTCCGGCTGCAACAGAAATTGATTATATGGAAGAACCAGTAGTTAAAGCTTCTATTATAGCTCCAACAGAATATGTAGGTGCTGTAATGGAACTATGTCAAGAGAGAAGAGGTACATATATTGACATGCAATATATGGAGGAGACAAGAGCTGTTATAAATTATGATATACCTTTAAATGAAATAGTTTATGATTTCTTTGATACTTTAAAATCAAGAACTAGAGGGTATGCATCTTTGGATTATGAGTTTAAGGGATATGTAAAAACAGAGTTAGTTAAACTTGATATACTATTAAATGGGGATATAGTGGATGCATTGTCTATGATAGTACCAAAAGAAAGAGCTTATCATAAAGGTAGAGGAATAGCTGAAAAGCTTAAAGAAATCATACCAAGACAAATGTTTGAAGTTCCAATACAGGCTGCAGTAGGAGCAAAGGTTATAGCTAGAGAAACTGTTAAAGCTATGAGAAAAGACGTACTTGCTAAGTGTTATGGTGGAGATATTTCTAGAAAGAAGAAACTTTTAGAGAAGCAAAAAGAAGGTAAAAAGAGAATGAGACAAGTTGGATCTGTAGAGGTTCCACAAGAAGCATTTATGGCAGTACTAAAGGTTGATTAATTTGAAGCATAAGGAACAATGGGAAAATCAAGGTAATGGTTTTGTAAAAATGTTAATTTAGAGTGTTATTTAAGATTTATTTAAGAAATATTTTGCTTGAAATAAGTTATAATTACCTTAAGAATCATAGAAAAATTGTATATTGAATAACAGGGGGATATTATGTTTTTAAATGAATTAAAAGAAAATGAAGCAAAAGCGTTTATTAATTTAGTTAATAAATTTGCAAATATTGATGAAGTATTTGCTAAAGAAGAAAAAGAATTAATTGAAGATTACTTAGAAGAATTAAATCTAGATAAAAATTCAATAAATTCAATGGAACTTGAAGATATAATGAAAGAATTGAAAAATTCTTCTAATAGAACAAAGTCAATAGTTTATTTTGAACTTGTAGGATTAGCACTAGTAGATGGTGAGTATGGAGAAAAAGAAGTTGATTTCTTAGATGAAATAGCTGTAAATTTAGATATTAGAAGAGCTAAAAAGATTGCTTTTGCAAACTATTTCTATAACTTTAAAGAAGTATATGATTTTTCAGTTGTAGAGGCAGAAAGTAAAATACAATTATTAAAAGAAGAAGCCGAATTATTGTTATCATAAATTTGTAAATTTAGAGGGGATTTTAATCTCCTCTTTTTTTGTGTAAATTAAAAAAAGTTGAGAATGGAGATTTTTATGAAGGAAGTAGCATTATACATACATATCCCTTTTTGCAAGCAAAAATGTTTTTATTGTGATTTTCCATCTTATGCATGCAAAGATAATTTAATGAAAGGTTATATAGATGCATTATGCAAAGAAATTCAAGAAAAATGCAGAGGATATATTATAAAAAGTTTATTTATAGGAGGTGGTACTCCATCGTATTTGGATGAAGAATCATTAAAAAAATTGATGGATGTTATATGCAATTTAAAATTTAATAAAAATGCTGAAAAATCTATGGAGTGTAATCCTGGTACAGTAAATAGGAAGAAGCTTGAAATAATAAAATTAGGTGGAATTAATAGATTAAGTTTTGGATTACAAACCACAAAAAATAAATTGCTAAAAAAGATAGGAAGAATTCATAGTTATGAAGAATTTAAAGATAATTATTATCTAGCTAGAGAAATTGGTTTTAAGAATATAAATGTGGATATGATGTTTGGATTACCAGAACAAGATATAAATGATTGGCTTAGTAGTTTAGAAGAAATAATTAATTTAGAGCCAGAACATGTTTCAAGTTATAGTTTAATTATAGAAGAAGGTACAGCATTTAATAAGTTGTATGAAGAAGGTGAATTATCTCTTCCATCAGAAGATGAAGAAAGGGATATGTATAAAACAGGAAAAGAAATGTTGATAGCAAATGGATATTATCAATATGAAATATCTAATTTTGCAAAAGAAAAAAAAGAATGTATTCATAATGAAGTTTACTGGCAGTGTAAAGAATATATAGGGGTGGGAGTATCATCAAGTTCATTTGTGAATAATAAAAGAATAAAAAATATTGATAGTATTTCTGAATATATAAAAAGGATAAATAGAAATGAATCAGTAATAGAAGAAGAATATGAAAATACTTTAGAAGACAATATAGAGGAATTCATGTTTATGGGATTAAGGATGATTAAAGGTATTGATGAGAATGAATTTCTTGGAAGGTTTGGAGTGGAAATCGATTCACTATACAAAAAAGTTATAGATAAGAATATTAAATTAGGTTTATTAATTAGAGAAGGTGGAAAAATATATTTAACTAGTTTGGGCATTGAAGTATCTAATCTAGTTATGAGTGATATGATATTGTAAAAAGGTGAAAAAAGAAGTAAAGAGAAGGAAAAGTAATTTAATTAGTTGAAATTGGCTTTTATAAAAGAAAGCTGAAAATATTGATAATTGACAAAAAAAAAAAGAAATAATATATTTATTACATAGTCATTAGCACTCGATTATAGTGAGTGCTAACAAAAAGAGGTGAGGGTATGGCTATTGATGGAAGAAAGATAAGGATCCTTGAAGCTATAATTAATGACTATATTAACACTGGAGAACCTGTTGGTTCAAGAACAATAGCTAAAAAGTATGATTTAGGTGTTGGATCTGCAACTATAAGAAATGAAATGTCTGATTTGGAGGATATGGGATATCTAGAGCAACCTCATACTTCAGCAGGCAGAATACCTTCAAGTAAAGGCTATAGATTATATGTAGATAATTTAATGCAAAAATCCATGCTATCAGTGGAAGAAGAGTTGCAAATCAAAAAATATATTATAGATAGTGCCATGCTAGAAGTTGATAAAATTGTTAAACAAGCAAGTACATTGCTTTCAGAACTAACTAATTTAACTTGTGTAGTTCAAACACCATCTGTAATGAGAAGTTATATAAAATCAGTACAATTACTTATGGTAGATGAGCATAATTTGATTTCCGTAATAGTTACAGATAATGGAGTTATTAAAAATCACAGAATAAGGATGAAAAAGATACCTTCAGTAGAGGAATTACAAGAAATAAATAGAGTAATTAATAGACGTCTTTCAAACCTTACAATTCAAGAGATAAATCTTGAAGTAATTAATAACTTAAAGTGTGATTTAAAGGGATATGATGATTTGTTTAATGCAATTGTTCCAGCATTATATGAAACTTTAAAAGAAGATAATTCTTCTGAAATATTCATGGAAGGAACTACTAATATATTTAACTATCCTGAGTATAACGATATTAATAACGCAAAAGAAATATTAAATCTGTTATACAATAAAGATTATGTAGTTGAACTTATTGCCCCAAAAGGTGATTTGACAATAAAGATTGGTGATGAAAATTATATACCTGAAGCTAAAAATTGTAGCGTAATTTCAGCAGAATACTCATTAGGTGACAGACCAATTGGAACAATAGGGTTAATAGGACCTAGAAGAATTAATTATTCTAGGGTAATAGCTATAATGGCTCAGGTTATGAAAGAGCTGAATGACGCATTAAGAGGTCAAGGATTAGAGTGACAAAATTATAATGAGGTGAGGTGTAGCATTGATTATGGAGGGAAATAAGAAGGAAGAAATTCTAGAAGAAAATAAAGAAGTTAATCAAGTAATAGATGAGAATGATGATACTTTAGAAGTAAATCCAGAAGAAATCTTGACTGAAGAAGAAATTAAAAATGATTCAAAGGAAGATAAAGAGGACGAATTAGATATGCTTAGAAAGAATAAAGATCAAGTTCAAAAGCTAACTAACGAAGTTGAAACTCTAAAGGATAGACTTTTAAGGGTTACAGCAGAATATGAAAATTATAGAAAAAGAACAGTTAAAGAAAAGGAAGGAATATATACAGATGCATGTGCAGATGTAATTAAAGAAGTACTTCCTGTTATAGATAATTTAGAAAGAGCTGTTCAGGCTGATGGTAGTGTAGAAGACCTTAAAAAAGGCATAGAAATGACTATAAAGGGATTAGAAGGATCTTTTGAAAAATTAGGAGTAGAAGAAATTGATGCTTCAGGAGAATTTGATCCAAATTTACATCAAGCAGTAATGCATATAGAAGATGAAAACTTTGATAAAAACTCTATAGCAGAAGTTTTTATGAAAGGGTATAAAAGAGGAGATAAGGTAATTAGACATTCAGTTGTTAAAGTTGCAAATTAATTAATTTAAATTTATATATAAAAATGAATAAGTGATAGAGAAATCTATTTTAAGGAGGAAAATAAATTATGGGAAAAATTATAGGAATTGATTTAGGTACAACAAATTCATGTGTAGCAGTTATGGAAGGTGGAGAACCAGTTGTAATAGCCAACTCAGAAGGGGCTAGAACTACTCCTTCAGTAGTTTCTTTCCAAGCTAATGGAGAAAGATTAGTTGGGCAAGTTGCTAAAAGACAAGCGATAACAAATCCAGATAAAACAATAATATCAATAAAGAGAGAAATGGGTACTAACCATAAAACAAATATTGAAGGTAAGGACTATTCACCTCAAGAAATATCAGCAATGATTCTTCAAAAGATTAAGGCTGATGCAGAAGCATATTTAGGAGAAACAGTTACTCAAGCAGTTATTACTGTTCCAGCTTACTTTAATGATGCTGAAAGACAAGCAACAAAGGATGCTGGTAAGATAGCAGGACTTGAAGTGTTAAGAATAATAAACGAACCAACAGCTGCATCGCTTGCATATGGGTTAGATAAGACTGATCACAGTGAAAAGATTTTAGTATACGATCTAGGTGGTGGTACTTTCGATGTATCTATACTTGAACTTGGTGATGGAGTATTTGAAGTACTATCAACAAATGGTGATACTAAATTAGGTGGAGATGATTTTGATAATAAGATCATGGACTATATAGCTGAAACATTTAAGGCTGAAAATGGAATAGATTTAAGAAATGATAAGATGGCTCTTCAAAGATTAAAAGAAGCAGCTGAAAAAGCTAAGATAGAATTATCTTCATCAACTCAAACAAATATTAACTTACCATTTATCACAGCAGATGCTACTGGTCCAAAGCACATAGATATGAATTTAACTAGAGCTAAATTTAATGAATTAACTCATGACTTAGTTCAAAGATCTGTAGAACCAATGAAGAAAGCATTATCTGATGCTGGACTTTCAATTGGGCAAGTAGATAAAGTTATTTTAGTTGGTGGATCAACAAGAATTCCAGCTGTTCAAGATGCTGTTAAGAACTTTACAGGAAAAGATCCTTCAAAGGGAGTTAATCCAGATGAGTGTGTTGCAATAGGTGCAGCTATTCAAGCAGGTGTGTTAACTGGAGAAGTTAAGGATGTATTATTATTAGATGTTACTCCATTAACACTAGGTATTGAAACTTTAGGTGGGGTTGCTACACCTTTAATAGAAAGAAATACAACTATACCAGCTAAGAAGAGTCAAGTATTCTCAACTGCTGCTGATGGTCAAACTTCAGTTGAAATCCATGTAGTTCAAGGTGAAAGACAAATGGCTGCTGATAATAAAACATTAGGTCAATTCACATTATCAGGAATAGCACCAGCACCAAGAGGAATTCCTCAAATCGAAGTTACATTTGATATAGATGCTAATGGTATTGTTAAAGTATCAGCTATGGATAAAGGAACTGGTAAGGAAGCTAATATAACAATAACTGCTTCAACTAATTTAAGTGACAGTGAAGTAGAGAATGCTGTTAAGGAAGCTGAAAAGTTTGCTGAAGAAGATAAGAAGAGAAAAGAAAAAATAGAAGTTCATAACAATGCAGAACAAGTTATATACCAAACAGAAAAGACTTTAGGTGAACTTGGAGACAAGGTAAGTGCTGAAGATAAGGCTAAGGTAGAAGCTAAACTTGAAGAAGTTAAGAAGATTAAGGATGGAGAAGATTTAGAAGCTATTAAGAAGGCTGTTGATGAGTTAAATCAAGAATTCTATGCAATATCTTCAAAATTATATGCTGATGCTGGGGCACAACCAGGAGCTCAAGGATTTGATCCAAACAACATGGGTGGAGCAAACCAAGGAGCAGCACCAAAGGATGAAAATGTAGTAGATGCAGATTTCAAGGTTGACGAAGATAAGTAGTTGTCAGAAATAGGCTAATCTTATATAATACAAGAGGGAAGGCAGAAAATAAGTCGTCTTCCCTTTTGTTAAGTAAAAATCTTAATATGAATAGCAATATAAATACTAGGTGGTGGAATAAATAGATGGCAAATAAAGACTATTATGAAATCCTAGGGCTACAAAAAGGTGCTAGTGATGATGAAATAAAAAGAGCCTTTAGAAAACAAGCTATAAAGTACCATCCTGACAAGAATCAAGGAAATGCAGAAGCAGAAGCTAAGTTTAAAGAAATTAATGAAGCTTATCAAGTGCTTTCAGATCCTGAAAAGAAATCTCATTATGATCAGTTCGGTACAGCTGATTTTAATGGTGGTGGCTTTGGTTCAGGGGGAGGCTTTGGTGGCTTTGATTTCTCAGATATGGGAGGCTTTGGAGATATTTTTGATACTTTCTTTGGTGGTGGCGGTGGTTCACAAAGAAGAAATGGTCCTAAAAGAGGAAATGACCTTGAATATAGTCTAAATCTGACTTTTGAAGAAGCTATATTTGGTGCTAAAAAGGAAATATCTATTACTAGAAGCGAATCTTGTGAAACTTGTCATGGAAGTGGGGCTGAACCTGGAACTAGTCCAACTACATGTTCACATTGTGGAGGCTCAGGCCAAGTTAGGGTGCAAAGGCAAACTCCTCTTGGAAACTTTGTAAGTACATCAGCTTGTGATAGATGTGGTGGTACAGGTAAGATAGTTGAAAAGCCTTGTCATGATTGTAGAGGAAAAGGTAAGGCTAGAAAGAATAGAAAGATTACTGTTAATATTCCAGCAGGAGTTGACACTGGTAATGTAATGCCTCTAAGAGGGCAAGGTGAACATGGAGAAAATGGTGGTTCACCAGGAGATTTATATATAAGACTAAAGGTTGCTCCTTCTAAGAAATTCACTAGAAAGGGAAATGATATTTACGTTGATGCTCATATTTCTATGGGAAGTGCTACTTTAGGTACAGAAATAAAGGTACCAACAGTAGATGGTGATGTTAAATATGCTATTCCAGAAGGAACTCAATCAGGAACTTTATTTAGATTAAAAGGTAAAGGAGTTCCAAGAGTAAATTCTAGTGGAAGAGGAGATCAATATGTTAAAGTTATAGTTGATATTCCTAAGAATCTTAATGAAAAGCAAAAAGAAGCTTTAAAGGCGTTTATGGAAGCTTCTGGAGAAGAAGTTCCTAAAGAAGAAAAGCATAAAAAGGGTTTTTTTCGTAAATAGAATTAAAACTATCCTAGGGATGTAATATCTTTAGGATAGTTTTTTACATAATTCAATAATTTGGAGGTTTTGCAAGTGGGAAATGTTAAAATAGATAAACCCAATTTGAGTAGAGAATTAATGGTAATTAGTGGAGATATAAATGAAGTTTTAACCAATGAAAGGGAGTTAATAAATAGCATTATAAGTGGCGACTTAGTGGAAGATGTAGAAGAACGAATAGAAGTGAGAGGATCATATTTTAAAAATGTAGTTTTTAGTAATTGTATTTTTAAGGATGTAGATTTATTAGATGTCAAATTTGAAAATTGCGATTTGTCTAATATTGACTTCTCAAATGGAAGTATTCATAGGGTAGAATTTAATAATTGTAAGCTTACTGGTAGTAATTTTGGAGAAAGTAACATACAAAATGTTCTATTTCATGAATCGATTTTGAGATATGGTGATATTGCTTACTGCAAAATTAAAGATGTTGCTTTTTATAATTGTAACTTAGAAGGAACTACTTTTCTAGAAAGTAAATTTAAAAATATAGATTTTAAACAGTGTAAACTAAATGAGGCTGATTTTATGAATACAGAACTTAAAGGAATAGACTTTAGGGATTCAGAAATATCAGCTTTAAATTTAACTGGAAAAGAACTAAAAGGAGCCATAATTTCTCCATCTCAAGCAATGGAAATTGTAGGACTTTTAGGAGTTATAGTCAAATAGGAAACTATAAGAACTATAAAAATAAATTCCATAGTAATTACATTTATTTTTATGGTTATTCTTTAATTTTTCTGAAAAATTGTTTTCAATATTCTTCACCATATATATGGTGAAGAATATGCTGAAAAAAGTGGCATTATATTGACACAATACTTTTCAGAAGTGTAAAATTATATATTAGTCAAGAAAGTGAAGAGAGGAATGTGATTTTTTTGGAAGGAAAATGGATAGAAATTAGAGTTATTACTAAGAGTGAGGCCTTAGAACCTATTTCAGGTATATTTTATAGCCTTGACTGTAAGGGAGTAGCTATCGAGGATCCAGAAGATATATTAGGTAGAGAACAAGGTCCTTTAACTTGGGATTTTGCAGATATAAATGTTTTAGAACATAAGGGGGAAGTAGCTGTAGTTAAAGGATATTTCTCTGAAGAAGATAATATAGAAGAGATATTATCTTACATAAAAGAAAAAGTTGAAGAAATAAAAGCTTTAGGGATAGATATTGGAAAAGGATTAGTAGAATCTGAAGAAATGTTTGAAGAAGATTGGGCTAATACTTGGAAAAAATATTATAAGCCAGCTAAAATAGGTGAAAAGATTATAGTTAAGCCTATTTGGGAAGAATATGAAGAAAAAGAAGGAGATCTTGTTGTAGAACTTGACCCTGGTATGGCATTTGGTACAGGAGATCATGAAACCACAAAAATGTGTATCCAGTCACTAGAGAAATATGTAGAAAAAGATAGCACAGTAATAGATGTAGGTTGTGGCTCAGGAATATTAGCTATAGCAGCTGCAAAGCTTGGGGCTAAAAAAGCAATTGGTGTAGATTTAGATCCAGTTGCAGTAGAATCAGCAATAGAAAATGTAGGGTATAATAACTTAAATAATATAGAAATATTACATGGAAATTTAATAGAAGTAATAGATGGAAAAGCTGATATAGTTGTTGCAAATATATTAGCGGAAATAGTATGTATATTAACAGAAGATGTTAGTAGAGTTCTTATAGAAGGTGGATACTTTATATCATCGGGAATAATTCATGATAGAGTTGAAATGGTAACTAAGAAGTTAGAAGAATGTGGATTTGAAGTTTTAGCAGTTAATAAAGATGGAGAATGGAATTGCATTGTGGCGAAACTTAAATAAGGAGGAAGTGGTATGCATAAGTTTTTCACACCATCAGAAAATATTAGTACAGACCAAGGCAAAATAATTGGTGATGATGTAAAGCATATTTATAAAGTTTTAAGGTTATCAGAGGGTGAAAAGATAATTTTGAATAATTGTAATGGTATAGAATATTTAGGTGAAATTTCAGCTGTTTCAAAGACAGAAGTTATTGTTAAGATAATAGAAAAAATTGAGATTAACAATGAAAGTCCTATAGAAGTGTATTTATTTCAAGGCTTGCCAAAAGCTCAAAAAATGGATTTGATAGTTCAAAAGGGAACAGAACTTGGAATAACAGAATTTATTCCAACTATAACTGAGAGAGTTGATGTTAAGTTGAAGGGTGATTTTAAAAAGCTTGATAGATTGAATAGAATAGCTTTAGAGGCTGCTAAGCAAAGTAAAAGAAGTTTAGTTCCTAAGGTTTCTGATCCTATTACATTTCGAATGGCATTGGAAAAATTAAAGACATTAGATTTGTTTTTAGTACCATATGAAAATGCAGAAAATTTTGGAATCAAATCACTTATATCAAATCTAAAAGAAGATAAATTAAAAAATATAAAAAAGATTGGAATAATGGTAGGTCCTGAAGGTGGATTTGAAGAAGAAGAAATAAATGAACTAAAAAATCAAGGAGCTTATATAATAACACTTGGTAGTAGAATATTAAGAACTGAAACAGCAGGATTTACAGCTACAGCTTTGGTACAATATGAATTAGGCGACTTAGGTGGGATAAATTAATAAATTGCATGGAAAATATTAAAAAACAGTCCTCTATAATGACTTTTATTATAGAAGACTGTTTTTTTTCATAGAATTTCTTTCTTAGAATAATTAGTGTTCTACAACACCTGATTCACCAAGTTTATGATTAAGAACATTTAATATTTTGTTTACCCATTTTTTTAGTGTTATGCCAATAATCATAAATAATAAAAAATATCCTATAAGAACTCCAAAATCCTTTAATAAGGTGCTAAATACAACTCCGCCAATAGCTTCTCTCATAGCACTTATAGCATAAGTAAATGGTAAAAGGGAATATACTATTTGAAAAAAATTTGGGGTTACTTCGATTGGGAAGGTTCCCCCTGAACCAGCTAACTGTATTACCATAAACACAACACCAGTAGCTTTTCCAACATTTCCAAAGACTGAAACCAGTGAGTAAACTATCATTGAAAAAACTAAACTGCAGAAAACACCCAAAAATACAAGCAAACCTGATTGCGAGGCTTTTACTCCCAAGAAGAATATATCTCCTAGACATACTATTAAACCTTGCAAAGCAGCAAAGGTAGAAAAAAATAAATATTTGCCAAAAAACTCTTCTTTAGGAGTAACTTCAAAATTAGCATTTTTAGCTTTAGTGGTAAGTAGTGCTGTTAATATCAATGCACCTACCCATAGGCTTAATGTTGAGTAGAATGGTGTCATTGCTGAACCATAATTAGCAATAGGATATATTTTATGGGAGTTTAGTTCAACAGGTTGTGAAATAAAGTCTCCTTCTGTGTTTCCGTCTTTTGTAAGTGTGTTTATTATATCTTCTAAACTTGAAGTTTTCTCAAATTCTTTTATTTTCTCTGTTATAGTATCTAAGTTTTTTTGAACATTAGGTACTTTACTTTTTATATTATTTAACTCATCTACAGTAATGGTTCCATTTTTCTTTATAGAATCTAATAGGTTTTTAAATTGGTCTAAATCTTTATTTGTATCAGAAATGATATTTTTCATATCTAGTGCAAATTTTGCAGAGGATTTCAAATAACTTTCAATTGTTGGTAATATGTTACCGTCTAAATTTGCAATAATCTTTTGTATTGATGTATCCATATTAAATGTTAATTCGTTTAGATCACTTAATAATTGTTCTACGTTATCATGATTTTGTACCTTGTTTCTTAAATCAGTAAGAATATTTTTTAATTCATCTAATTTAGGAGAAATGTTTTTTATATCATATCCTATAGTGGTTGAATCATTAGATATAGTGGAAGATAAAGTTTCACTATAACTTTTAATTTCAGTATCTGCTTTTCCTAGATTGGATATAGTAGAATCTAGTTTTTTAATGATATCTGGTAAGTTTGAATTTATAGTGTTTTGTAAATTTGTACAAACTCTTGATACAGTTTTTGTTGTTTCAGCCATTTGTGATAAATTATTATCTATAGCTATTTTTTGTTTTTCTAAATCTTTATCAAGATTTGATATAGATTTTTTTGATTGAGTATTTAAATTTGTCAAATTTTTAATTAAATCTTGAATTTGCTGTTCTGTTGTGCTGTTGTTTAAAGACTGTTGAATACTTTCTAATGTTTTAGAAAGTTCTCCAAGAGGAACACTAGGATATTTATCTTGAAGATTTTTTATTTGATTTTGTGTTGTATTAATCAAGTTATTTATTTGCGTTTTTATTGAGTCTGTTTGTGATGGTAATAGCACTAATATGCTATCTATATTATCACATACAGTTTCCATGCTTTTTAATGTTTTATCTGTACTATCAAAAGAATTGTCAACTAATACATTTAAATCATTAATTTGAGTTGCTAAACTATCACTTGTTGATATTAAATTGGCCAAAATTGCATTAGTATCTGCTTGTCCATTTGTAATATTTTCTTTTAATTTTTTTAGAAGTTCTTCATCATCCTTAATAGTATTCGAAATTGAATTAGTTTTTTCTTTTATTTCACCAGAAATATCAATTCCGGTTTGTTCAATTTTAGTAGCTGTAGAATCTAATTTATTTTTCAATTGGCTTAGGTCATCTATTGAATTATTTAAATCATTTATGACTTCAGGTTTATTTGTAACAGTATTTTCTTCTAGTTCTTTTGTAGTCTTTGATGTATTTGATAAAATAGATTCAATTAGGGCCATATTTTCTCTTATTTGGGGTTCGTTATTAGTTACATTTTCGTTAGCAGTGGAAAAGGTTTTGTTAATATCATCCATGAAGTTTGTTAATTCTTCTAAAACCTCTTGCATATCATTGACGTCTTGATTTTTACTATCTAATTGAACAAGACCATTATTTGCAGTGCTAATTATTTTATCAAATTTGTCATATAGAGTAGGAAATTTTTCATCTAGTTCAAATAATTTTACTTTATATTTTTCTATCTGTGGATAATAATTGTTTAATTCAACACCTAACTGATTAAAAATTTCAAAAACTTCCTTTATAGCAGTGTCTACAAAAGATGAGGTGATTTGTTTTTGAATAGTTGTTACACCTGAATCAGTCATCTTAGGTGCAATAGCATTTATTTTTTCGTTAACATAATATTCTAATTTGGGTTTTACTGGTTGACTATCTAATACAGTACTGATATCATGGGAAAAATCTTCTGGAATTATTATGGTTGCATATACATTCCCTTCTTCTACTGCAGCTTTTCCGGAATCTTCGTTATCAAAAAATACCCATCCTAATTTATTATTTCCTTTTAGAGAATTTTCGATATTCTGTCCAATTTCAATGGTTTTGCCCCTAATTGATGATCCTTTATCCAGATCTACTATTCCAACCTTAATCCCACTTGTATTACTATAAGGATCCCATGAGGCTCCTATATTTACCCATGCATATAATGATGGAAGTAATGAAAGCCCTAACAAAATAACTATTGCAACCCAATTGCTTATTACTTTTCTCATGTCATTTTTGTAAATTCTAAAGACGTTTTTTATACTATTTTTTATCACTATGCTTGTCTCCTCGTATATTAAAAATTTGAATATATATGTATAAAATGAAGTAAGTTTTAAAATATAACTTCAATTAAATAAAGTTACATTTATTGAAATACATACCAGGTATTATACTAAAAATTAAGCAGCAAAACAATATTTGGATAATGGTTTCGCTAAAACTAATATCAAAAATAAATGATTTTATATCAATTAAAAAATACTATGTTGAAATAAAACAATAAATAATGATATACTTTGAAGATATTATATATAGTGTCCAAAATGGACTTAGGAGGAAAAGTTTAATGAAAGTTGCATTTGCTACATTAGGATGTAGGGTAAATCAATATGAATCAGAAGCTATGGCAGAAAAGTTTATTAGAGATGGTTATGAAGTAAAAGATTTTTCAGAAGTAGCTGATGTATATGTTATAAATACTTGTACAGTAACAAATATGGGAGATAAAAAATCTAGACAAATAATAGGAAGAGCTAGAAGGTTGAATGAAAATGCTATTATAGCTGTGGTAGGTTGCTACTCGCAAATGGCTCCTGGAGAAGTTTCAGCAATAGATGGTGTGGATGTTGTATTGGGTACCAGAAATAAGGGAGATGTGGTATACTATGTTAATAAGGCAAAAGATGAAAAAGAAGTCCAAGTTCATGTAGATGGCGTTTTGAAAAATAATAAGTTTGAGGAACTTAATATTGAAGAATATCAAGATAAAACTAGGGCATTCTTAAAAATACAAGATGGATGTAATAGATTTTGTACTTTTTGCTTAATACCATATGCAAGAGGGTCTGTTTGTTCAAAAGATCCTAAAAAGGTAATAGAAGAAATTAATAAATTAAGTGAACATGGCTTTAAGGAAATAATATTATCAGGAATTCATACAGCCTCATATGGAGTGGATTTAGAAGGAACTGTAACACTTGTAGACCTTTTAGAACAAATAGAAAAGCTAGAAGGTATTGAGAGAGTTAGAATAGGATCTATAGAACCAGCATTCTTTACACCAGAAGTAGTAGGGAAGATTAAGAATATGAAAAAATTATGTCCTCAGTTTCATTTGTCGCTTCAAAGTGGATGTAATGCTACATTAAAGAGGATGAATAGAAGATATAGTGCAGAGGAATATGAAAATATAGTTAATGTTCTAAGGGAAAATATTAAAGATGTTTCTATTACTACTGATGTTATAGTTGGATTTCCAGGAGAAACAGAAGAGGAATTTAATGAAACATATGACTTTTTAACTAGACTTAAACTTACTAAAACACATGTGTTTAAATATAGCCCAAGAAAGGGCACAAAAGCTGCTGATATGGAAAATCAAGTAGATGGCAATAAAAAAGAAATAAGAAGTAAAGCTTTAATAGATTTAAATAATAAAAATGAAAAGGAGTTTACAAAAAGATATATTGGGAAAACTTTAGATGTATTAATAGAACAAGAAGTTAAAGATAAACAAGGTATCTATGAAGGATATACTAGAAATTATATAAAAGTTGAAGTTCATGGAATTGATGAAAACATAAAAGGTCAAATAATAAATTGTAAGATAGAAGAAGCTGCTGATGATTATGCGGTTGCTACATATTTAAAATAACTTTAAAGGGGGTGAATTTATGGAAAATTGTATTTTTTGCAAAATAATCAAAGGAGAAATTTCTAGCAAGAAAATATATGAAGATGACAAAGTATATGCTTTTTATGATATAAACCCAGAAGCACCAACACATTTTTTGGTAATACCAAAAGAGCATATTGAAAGTGCAAATTCAATAAATGAAGATAATGTAGAAATAATTTCACATATTTTCCTAACGATTAATAAACTAGTTAGTGAACTAGGAATTGACAAAACTGGTTATAGAATAATTAATAATACAGGAAAAGATGGAGGTCAAACAGTACATCATATTCATTTTCATGTATTAGGTGGAAAAGCATTAAATTTTTCATTAGGTTAAAATTACTATAAATTCATTAGAGTTATTGACATCAGTAAGAGAATCATTGTATAATATATCGTGTGTTATTAAGCCCGTAGCTGAGTTGAATTAGAGATTTTAGCTAGCGGAGGGAGGGATAATTAATGTCAGAGATAAAAGTTGGAGAAAACGAAACACTAGAAAGTGCGTTAAGAAGATTTAAAAGAAAATGTGCTAGAGCTGGAGTTCTTTCAGAAGTTAGGAAGAGAGAACATTACGAAAAGCCAAGCGTAAAGAAAAAAAAGAAATCAGAAGCTGCTAGAAAGAGAAAGTTCAAGTAGAACAATTTCTTTTTGAAAGAAGGTATAGATATGCCAACAATAAAAGAGAGACTTCAAGAAGATTGGAAAGCTGCATTGAAATCTAAAGATAAATTTAAAGCTAATGTGATAAGTACTGCAAAATCAGCTATATTATTGGTTGAAAAAACTGATAATAGAAAAGTTGAAGATGGAGAAACTATTGAAATATTAGCAAGAGAAGTCAAGCAGAGAAGAGAAGCTATGCTTGAATTCGAAAAGGGAAATAGACAGGATTTGGTAGATCAGAATAAAGCTGAAATAGAAATCTTGCTAGAATACCTTCCTCAGCAGTTAAGTGAAGTAGAAATTAAAAAAATAGTAGAAGAATCAGCTATAGAAGCGGGCGCTAGTAGCATAAAAGACATGGGAAAAGTTATGGCTTTAGTTAGACCTAAGACATTAGGCAAAGCTGACGGCAAACTTGTGAGTCAATTCGTTAAAGAATATTTAACTAATAAATAGCAAAAGAACTCTTAGGAGTTCTTTTTGTTATTTTTTTTTGTATTCAAACATAAATTACAATGATAGAAATAATTAGGGAGATTAAGGTGGAGAGCAAAAAAAATAAAAATAAAGAAGCTATCATTGAAAAATTTAAAATTCCAAAAGATTTGATTTTGGATATACCAAAGATTATAGTAACAGGAGACAAAGAAATTATTATTGAAAATCATAAAGGTATAGTATCTTTTGAAAAAAATGAGATAAGAATTAATTCAAGAGTAGGAATTATAAAAATACAAGGGAGTAGTTTCGAGATACTATACATAGGCGGGGACACTATAACAATAAGTGGAAGTTTTAAAGCGATTTTTTATGAAGGTAACCAATTATGATGATATTAAATAAAATGAGAACTGGGAAAATTACTTTAGATGTTAGTGTGCCTATGCCTGAGAAATTTTTGAATCTTTTATGGAAAGAAAATGTGAATGTATCAAGAGCTGTTAGAAGTGATATTACAACTATTAGATTAGAAGTAAATTATGAGGATTACAAAGAGGTAGAAAGAGCAGTAAAAAAATGTAAAGGTAAAATAAAAGTAGTTAATAGACAAGGCTTTATATTTATAATTTATAGAATGAAAAAACAAATATCATTGATTATTGGTGGAGCTATTTTTGTATGCGGTTTATATTTGTTATCAACTCAGATTTGGGCTATTGAGATATCAACTAAGGAAAATATAGCACCTTATGAAATTAGAAAACAGCTTACTGAACTTGGAGTAAAGCCTGGAATAGGTAAGAGTGATATAAATGTATATTCTTTAGAGAAAAAATTAGAGGATATAAATAGTGATATACTATGGATACGTGCAAGAATAGAAGGGTCAACTTTAAAAATTGTTATAGAAGAAAAAGTAACACCACCTAAGATAACTGGTGCACCTATAGGAGAATGCGTTGCTGCAGTAGATGGAGAAATAAAAAGGATATATGTTAATTCAGGAACAGCTAAGGTAAACCCTGGTGATATAGTAAAAGCAGGAGAGGTTCTAATTAGCGGAGTTCAAGGAAGGGAAGGGGAAGAATATGCAGTTCCGGCAAAGGGCACAGTTATAGCAAATACATTTTATGAAAAAGAGATGGAAATTCAGGTGAGTGGTAAGAAGATTGAGAAGACAGGGAAAACAGATAGTGATATATATCTTAATTTTTGGGGTAAAAAAATTTACTTAAAAAAAGCTATAAACAAGTTTAAGTATTATGATAAAATAGATACTAATAAAGGATTTATTAGTAAAGTGTTATATTATGAACGAGAAGAAAAAGAAGTTAATAAAGAAAAAAATGAAGAAGTCAATAAAGCAGCAAGTCAATTAGAGAAATCTTTATTAAAAACTTTAAGTAATGATGCTAAAATATCAAATAAAGAAATTAATGTACAGGATATTGGAGAAGGAAAAATGAGGGTTAAAGTTATGTTTTTAGTAGAACAGAATATAGCTAAAGTTAACAATTAAATAGACAGGTATAGATAAGAGGGTGAGATACATTAATTATGAAAATGAAATATAATTTCAACATTAAACATGATACAAAGAGGATATTTTTATTTTTAGTCACATTTCTATGGATTTTTGTATTAATGGTTACTTCAGTTGCTCCTAAAAAATATGATTTAAGTGAAGGTGAAATCGCACGAAGTGACATTAAAGCACCTAGAGAATACGTGGATGAAAAAGCTTCAGAAGAGAAATTGAAACAAGCTTTAGAAAGTGTTGATAAGCAATTTACTTTAAAAGGAGAAGTTAAAAAACAAGCGCAATCAAATTTAACAGGCCTTATTGAGAAAGTTATTAATGTTAATTCTACATCTATGCAAGAGGCAGAGAAAGTTTCATCTTTGCAAAAATACGATCCAATAAAGTTAGCTGATGGTGAATGTAAAATATTAATTTCTATTTCTAAGGAGAAATTAACAGAATTAGAAGACAATATAACGAAGATAATTGATAGTGTGTATGAAAAAAACATAGAAAATGATAATAAGGATAGATTATCAGAAGCACGTGATGATGCATCTAAAAAAATAAATGATTTAAAACTAGATTCAAATTTGAGTTCTTTGTTAAATAAAATAGTTACTGCACAAATTCAACCAAACTTTTTTTATGATGAACAAAAAACAGAAGAAAAAAAGAAAGAAGTTCAAAAAAGCACTGATAAAGTATTGATAAAAAAGAATCAGATCATTGTAAAAGAGGGTGAACCTGTTACTGCAAGGCAGATTGAAATTTTAACAGATTTAGGATTGTTAAATGAAAATACAGGGAAAGGATTTGCGTTATTATATCTAGTGCTAGCAGCATTTTCAGGAGTGATTCTTTATATAGAACATTATTATATATATAAGAATCATAAGAATATATATTCAAATTTAAAGATGTTAGCTTTAATTAATTTACTTAATGTTGTATCTTTGGGATTAGCAAGAGTTATAAGTATTGGATCTCCATACTTAATTCCATTAGCTTGGGCACCTATGTTAATAACATTACTTGTAAATTATAAGGTGTCTATGTTTGTAAGTACATTGAATGCTGTTTTGATAGGAACTTTAGTAGAATTTAATCCAGCGATTATGATATTAGCTGTTTTAAATGCGTTACTTGGAGCTACAGTTCTTAGAAAATTGCAACAAAGAAATGATATATTATATGCATCTGTAATAATTTTAACTTTAAGTGGTATTACAAGTTTTACTGTAGGGGTAATATTGTCAAGTAATATTACGGATATATTCTTAAACACATTGATGTCTGTTTTGGGTGTATTTATATCTGGAATATTAGCTATTGGATTGTTACCATTTTTAGAAGGTGCATTTGATATAGTAACTACATTAAAATTATTAGAACTTAGTAACCCGAACAGTCCTTTATTAAAAAAATTATTAATGGAAGCTCCAGGTACTTATCATCATAGTGTTATGGTTGCTAATTTAGCAGAAATGGCAGCAGAAGAGGTAGATGCAGATCCTGTAGTTACAAGGATAGGATCTTACTATCATGATGTAGGTAAAACTTTAAGACCATATTTCTTTAAAGAAAATCAAATTGGTAAAGATAATCCACATAATAAAATAAATGCAAGTTTAAGTACACTTATTATAGTTTCTCATGTAAAGGAAGGTTTAGAACTAGCTAAGGAGTATAAATTACCTAAAGTTTTGCAAGATATAATAGCAGAGCATCATGGCACTACATTGGTTAAGTATTTTTATTATACTGTAAAAAATAATTCTGAACATCCAGAGGAAGTAAGAGAAGAAGATTTTAGGTATAAAGGACCAATACCAAGTAGTAAAGAATCAGGACTTATAATGTTAGCTGATTCAACAGAAGCGGCTGTAAGGTCAATAAGTGATCCTACAAAAGGAAAAATTGAAGAAATGGTTAATAATATAATTAAAGATAAGCTTTATACTGGACAGCTAGATAATTGTGATTTAACATTGAAAGATTTAAATAAAATAAGGAAAAGTTTCTTGAAATCATTAAGTGGAATTTATCATCAAAGGATAGAATATCCCACTGAAAAAATAAAGGATTTAAAGAAATAGATCATGCTAAAAAGGAGAAAAGATGATTTACGTTGATAATAGACAAAGTAAAATAGATGTGGATGATAATGTAATTAAAGGGTTAGAAGATACTATACTTTTTACATTAGGAGAAGAAGAAGTTCTGGTACCTTGTGAAATTTCTTTGGTGTTTGTAGATAATGAGGATATTAGGAAAATTAATAATGAAAATAGAAGCATAGATAGAGCTACTGATGTTCTTTCTTTTCCTATGTTAGATTATCCAAAAGGGAATGTATATAAGGAGTGTTATAAAAATAAGAAGTTTGATGAGACTTTTATGGATGGAGAAGAATTAGTCATTGGGGATATAGTGTTATCATTAGAAAAAGCATTAGAACAATCGAAAGAGTATGATCATTCATTTCAAAGGGAAGCATCATATCTGGTTGTACATTCGGTATTGCACTTGTTAGGATATGATCATATGGAAGAAGATGAAAAAAAGTTCATGAGAAAAAGAGAAGAGGAGATCTTAAATAAACTTAATATAAAGAGGGGATAATAATTTTTATAAGTGTAAAAGGGTGATATAAATGAAATTAAAGAAGTTAGTGGACAGTTTTAATCATGCCATTGATGGTGTTATAGATACTGTAAGAACCCAAAGAAATATGAAAATACATTTATTTGCTTCATTGGCAGTTTTAATAGCTTGCTTTTGTTTTGATGTTACTAAGACAGAATTTTTAGTTTTAGCAGTAACAATAACTATGGTAATATCTGCAGAACTTATTAATACAGCTATAGAGGCGGCTATAGACATGACTACAAATTATTATCATCCTTTAGCTAAAATAGCTAAGAATGCAGCAGCAGGTGGAGTTTTTATAACTGCTGTAAATGCTTTAGTAGTGGGATATGTTATATTCTGGGATAAGTTGTCTAACTTTTCCTATGTTGTAATTCATAAAGTGAAAAGTTCTCATCCCTATACAATATTTATAGTGTTAGTAATAGTTTGTATTTCGACTGTAATTGTAAAAGCTATATTTGGAGAAGGAACACCACTTAAAGGTGGTATGCCAAGTGGTCATAGTGCACTTTCATTTTCTATAGCAACAGCTATATCGCTTATAACAGAGGAACCAATATGTATAATGTTGAGTTTTTTGATGGCTTTTATAACAGCTCAAAGTAGAGTGGATTCAGAAGTGCACTCATTAGCAGAAGTAATTGTTGGTGCTTTGTTTGGAATGTTGCTAACATTATTAATATTTACTGTGTTTAAAATTTAGTTTTATATTACACATAATAAGGTAGTTCGTAAATCGAACTACCTTATTATGTGTAATGTTTTTCTTTGGTTAGAAATCTGTATATAAATTTTACTGATTTCTAACTTCTTGTATAATTTTTGTATAGTGATATAATTTAAAATACACATAATATAAATAAAGAGTATGCTAATAAAGATATATCTAATGAGTGTTGGAGGAATTATTATGATTAATAGAGAATTAATATCAAAGGCTATAGAAGCTAGAGAAAATGCATACTGTCCTTACTCAAACTTTAAGGTGGGTGCAGCTGTTTTGTTTGAAGATGATAAAATATATACAGGATGTAATATAGAAAATGCATCATTTGGAGCAACTAACTGTGCTGAAAGAACAGCTATTTTTAATGGAATATCACATGGAAATAGAACAATTAAAGCTATTGCATTAATTGGAGATCCAAATTCTTTTACCTATCCTTGTGGTATATGCAGACAAGTGATTTCAGAGTTTGCGGAAAGTAAGGATACAAAGATATATATAATAAAAAATGAAAATGAAATTTTAGAAAAGACTTTAGATGAGATAATGCCAGGCACTTTTACAAAAGAAGACTTGGATAAATAAGGAGGAAGAATGTTTAAATCAGGATTTGTAACTATAGTAGGAAGACCAAATGTGGGTAAATCAACTTTGATGAATCATATAATGGGGGAAAAATTATCAATTGTTTCTAACAAACCGCAAACTACAAGAAATAATATTCAAACAATTTTAACTACAAAGAAATATCAAATTGTATTTGTGGATACACCAGGAATACATAAGCCAAAACATAAATTAGGTGAGTATATGGTGAATTCTGCAAAAGATTCAATGAAGGAAGTTGATTTAGTAATATTTATTACTAATCCAGATGATGAACTTGGAAGAGGAGATAAGTTTATACTTGAAACATTAAAGAATTCAAAAGCACCTGTGTTTTTGGTTTTGAATAAAGTAGATGAAACTACAAAAGAGAAGGTAGCTATGTCATTAGCTAAATTTTCACAAGAATTTAACTTTAAAGAGATTATTCCTATTTCTGCATTAAAGGGTAAGAATGTTGATAAATTAGTTGAACTTATGGTTGAAAGTTTACCAGAAGGGCCACAATATTATCCTGAAGATATGATTACAGATGTTCAAGAAAAGTTTGTTGTAGCAGAGTTAGTTAGGGAAAAAGCATTAAGAACTTTAAGAGATGAAGTTCCCCATGGAATAGCGGTTGATGTAATTCAAATGAAACAAAAAGAAAATGGAACATATCATATAGAAGTGGATTTGATATGTGAAAAGGATTCTCATAAGGGTATAATTATAGGAAAAAATGGGCAAAGTCTAAAGAAAATAGGGGAATCTGCTAGATATGAATTAGAAAGATTTTTAGATGCAAAAGTAAATATTAAAATATGGGTTAAAGTAAGAAAAGAATGGAGAGATAATCAAAATCTCTTAAAAGAACTTGGGTATAAGAAAAATAAATAGCAGATAGGGGATGGTTTAACTGTCACTATTTAAGTGCAAGGGTGTTATTATAAAAACACAAGATTATAAAGAAAATGATAAGTTAGTATGGATGTATACAGATGAATTAGGGAAAATAACCAATATAGCAAGGGGGGCTAAAAAAAGCAAGAGTAAACTTTTTGCAGTTACCCTGCCTTTATGCTATGGAGAATATTTAATTTTTAAAGGAAAAAATTTATACAATCTTCAAGAAGGTAAAATAATTAATTCATTTCAGGGGTTGTTAAATAATCTTGATAAGCTTACTTTTTCATCATATATTTGTGAGCTTATTGATATAGCTTTATTAGAAGGAGAAAGTAATAAGTGGCTTTTTAAGGAATTTATAACTACACTATATTTATTAAATACAGATGCTATAGATTATGAAATGCTTATAAGAACTTTTGAATTAAAGTTACTTAAGGCTACTGGATATGGATTAACTTTAGATAATTGCACTATATGTAAAAAGAAAATTTCATCAGCTAATTATATAAGTTTATCATATTATGGAGGAGTTTGTGAGGAATGTACTAAGGAGCATGGATTATATATTTCTAAAGGGACATACAATGCTTTGAGATTCCTCATTAAGACCCCTTCAGAAAAGATATATAAATTAAATTTATCAGATGATATAAAAAAAGAAATTGAAAAGGTAACTACTTTTATGATTTCTTCTAGTTATGCCAAAAGACCAAAAAGTTTAGAAATGCTAAATTATATAAAGGAGTGAATGGTATGGAGAAAATTTCATTAGAAAGCGTTGACAAGGTAAAGGAAAGAACTGGAGTTAGCTATGCTCAAGCGAAAGAAGCATTAGAATTTAGTGATGGAGATGTATTAGATGCTATAATATTCATTGAAAATAAAACTAATAATAATTTTGCAGAAGAATCAGAAGAAAGAGACGAAAACAATGGGCAAAGTATAGAAGAATTTAAAATATGGCTAAAGGAATTAATTAGAAAGGGTAATGTAGCAAGAATAAAGATTAAAAAGGATGAAAAGATATTAGTAGATGTTCCTGTAAATGCAGGAATTGCAGTAAGTGTGATTGCGATAATAATGCCAGCATTATTGGTTTTTGGTGTTGTAGCTGCAGTTGCTACAAAAATTACAATAGAAATTACTAAGGTAGATGGATCTGTTGAAGTTATTAATAAATATGTTTATAGAGCAGCAGATGAAGTTAAAGAAAAAGCTAGTGAATTTGCAGATGTTATAAAAAATAAATTTCATGATGCAAAGGATGAATATGGTAATAAACCTTCAAAAGAAGAAAAAGCATCCAATGGTAATGGAACTGTTTACAGCTATACAGTAAATTTTGAAGAAGATAAAGAGGAAAAAGAAGAGAAAGAAGAGAAAAATAGCTAAAATAATATGTAAAAATGATTAAGAATGTTATAAATGAGGACTAATTTAGGAATATTGAAGAAAAATGTTTGATTTTTCTGAAAATTAAGTGTAGTCAAAAGAGTATAAAGTGGTATAATTATACTGTGGTGAGAGATTACTACACAAAATTTTTAATATTCCTAAATTGACTCTGAAAAGAGGGATTGTATGAAATTGTCAGATAGGCAAGAAGAAATTATTAAATTAGTAAGAGAAGGACAGCCTGTCACAAGTGAGGCTTTAGCTGAAAAATTAGGGGTTACTAGAGCTGCATTAAGAGCAGATTTAGCTATACTTACTATGATAGGGATATTAGATGCAAGACCCAAAGTAGGATATGTTTTTTCTGACAAGCCTAAAAGTAGTTTGCTTTTAGATTATATAAATGAGATAAAGGTATCTGAAATAATGTCAAAACCATCTATAATAAGTGAAAATACTATGGTTTATGATGCAATCGTATACTTGTTTCTAAATGATGTTGGTACTGTTTTTGTTGAAAATAATGGCTTTTTAGTGGGAGCTGTATCTAGAAAGGACTTTTTAAAGATTTCAATTGGGGGTACTGATATTCATAAGGTTCCTGTGGGTATAATAATGACAAGAATGCCTAATATTATATGTGGAACTTCAGAAGACAGTGCATATGACATGGCTAAAAAAATTATAGAGCATGAGATTGATAGTATACCAATAGTTGAGACGTTAAAGGTAGATGGAGTAAAGAGTCAATATAAAATTGTAGGAAAGGTTTCAAAAACCAATATCACAAGATTATTCGTAAAAATGGGAGAGAGCGAGTAACATAAGGTGTAACTTTCAGAGCATTAGCTTTGTTAGTATATATAATTTGTATTGAACGGAGGAGTATTGAGATGGAGAGAAAGTACGTTTACCTTTTTAGTGAAGGAAATGCAAGTATGAAGAATTTACTGGGAGGTAAAGGAGCAAATTTAGCAGAAATGACTACACTAGGAATTCCAGTTCCGACAGGATTTACTGTTACTACAGAAGCTTGTAATAAGTATTATGAAGATGGTAAAAAAATATCATCTGAAGTATTGGAGCAAATAACAACAAGTATTAAAGAACTTGAAAAGTTATCAGGAAAGGAATTTGGTAGTGCTACAAACCCTTTGCTTGTATCGGTAAGATCAGGAGCAAGAGCGTCAATGCCAGGTATGATGGATACAATATTAAACCTTGGATTAAATGATGAAGCTGTAGAAGTTATAGCAAGGCTTACTAACAATCCAAGATTTGCATATGATTCATACAGAAGATTTATTCAAATGTTTTCAGATGTTGTTATGGGAATTGAAAAGCGATTATTTGAAAATAAAATTGATGAGATGAAAGAAAAAAGAGGAGTGGAAAATGATACAGAACTTACAGCTGATGATTTAAAAGAATTAGTAAGTGAGTATAAAAAGCTTTATAGAAGTGAAAAGGGAGAAGATTTTCCACAAGAACCTAGAACTCAATTAATTGAGTCTATTACAGCTGTATTTAGATCTTGGGATAATCCAAGAGCTATAGTATATAGAAGACTTAATGATATCCCTGGAGAATGGGGAACAGCTGTAAATGTGCAAGAAATGGTATTTGGAAATAAGGGTGAAACATCAGGTACAGGAGTTATATTCTCAAGAAATCCTGCAACTGGGGAAAATAAAATATATGGAGAATATTTAATGAATGCACAAGGGGAAGATGTTGTTGCAGGTATTAGAACTCCAAAACCAATTTCGCAATTAGAAGAGCAAGATCCAGTTATATATAAACAATTAACTGGTATTATTAACACATTAGAAACTCATTACAAAGATATGCAAGATATGGAAATAACTATAGAAGAAGGTAAGTTATATTTCCTTCAAACTAGAAATGGTAAGAGAACAGCTCAAGCAGCTTTGAAAATAGCTGTAGATTTAGTTGAAGAAAAAATGCTTACTAAAGAGCAAGCAATTTTAAAAGTTGAACCTAAGCAATTAGATTCTTTATTACATCCTGCTTTTGACCAAGCGGAGATAAAAAAAGCAGCGCCAGTAGCTAAGGGGCTTCCTGCGTCACCAGGAGCTGCTTGTGGTAAGATAGCATTTACAGCTGAAGAATCTAAAGAAAGAGCTGAGAAAGGCGAACAAGTGGTTTTGGTTAGGCTTGAGACATCTCCAGAAGATATTGAGGGAATGGTTGCGGCAGAAGGAATTTTAACTGTAAGAGGTGGAATGACTTCACATGCTGCTGTTGTTGCTAGAGGTATGGGAACTTGCTGTGTTGCAGGTTGCGGAGAACTAAAGGTAGATGAAGTTAAAAGAACATTAACTGTAGGTGGAAAGACTTACAGAGAAAATGATTATATATCAATTGATGGTTCAACTGGTAATGTGTATGCAGAAAAGGTTAAAACAGTTTCTCCTGAAATATCAGGACATTTTGCTATATTTATGGGATGGGCAGATGAAATTAGAAAATTAAAAGTTAGAACAAATGCAGATACTCCTAGAGATACAAAACAAGCTGTTGAATTTGGAGCAGAAGGTATAGGATTATGTAGAACAGAGCATATGTTCTTTGCAGAAGATAGAATAATGGCTGTTAGGGAAATGATAGTATCTAAGAATGAAGAAGAAAGAAGAAAGGCATTAGATAAAATACTTCCAATGCAAAGACAAGATTTTATAGAAATTTATGAAGCTTTAGAAGGAAAACCAGCAACAATTAGATTCTTAGATCCACCACTACATGAATTTGTACCTCATAGCGATGAAGATATAGAAGCTTTAGCTAAAGAGATGGGATTGGAATTTACTGATCTAAAGGCTACGGTTGAAGGATTACATGAATTTAATCCTATGATGGGGCATAGAGGATGTAGATTGGCTGTATCTTATCCAGAAATAGCAGAAATGCAAACTAGAGCAGTAATAGAAGCAGCAATAGAAGTTAGAAATTCAAAAGGATATGATGTGGTTCCTGAAATAATGATTCCATTAGTAGGTGAAATCAAGGAATTAAAATATGTTAAGGATGTTGTAGTTAAAACTGCTGATGAAGTAATGAAAGAAAAGGGAGTAAATTTAGAGTATCATGTTGGTACCATGATTGAAATACCAAGAGCAGCACTTACAGCAGATAAAATTGCAAAAGAAGCTGAGTTCTTCTCATTTGGAACAAATGACTTAACTCAAATGACTTTTGGGTTCTCAAGAGATGATGCTGCTAAGTTCTTAGGATCATACTATGAAAAGAAGATTTATGAACAAGATCCATTTGCTAAGTTAGATCAAACAGGTGTTGGAGCGTTAGTTAAATTAGCAGCTGAAAAGGGAAGAGCAACTAGACCTAATATTCATTTAGGAATATGTGGAGAACATGGTGGAGATCCATCATCAGTTGAATTCTGTCATAATGTTGGACTTGATTATGTATCATGCTCACCATTTAGAGTTCCTTTAGCAAGACTTGCAGCAGCTCAAGCACAAGTTAAAAATAAGAGATAATTAATTAAATTCCTGCAATAGAAATAATTATTGCAGGAATTTTTAGTTTTCAAAGAGGAATTGACCAGTTGTTTTCTGAAAGAATATGAACAATATCGTTAATGAATTCAAGTTGATTTCTATTTCTTAAACTTGCTTTATTAATAAGTGTTTGAAACGCAATTTTATTGCATTTATTTATGTTTTTATAATAGTCTTTTGATATTTTCCAATATTTTTGTGGGAATGCCAAATAAGAAATTATATATTTATAATCTGATTTAGTTAAGTGTTTATATGAGGTATATGATTTAAGGATTGATAGAGCTATATCTATGTTCCAGTTTGTATTTTCCCTTTTTAAAAGTCTGCGCATGAAGTATGAAAGATCATGGACACAATAATCTAATTTGCACTTATCAAAATCTATCATCCACAATTCATCATCTGAAGAAAAAATTAAATTTTTATTTACATAATCTCCATGACATAATGAAATAGACAAATCCTTAAAATCTATACTTGAAGAAATTTCTAAAGAAATTTTGCATAATTGTAGGTTAATATCAAAATCTTCTATATATTTTTTTGAAAATAAATCATGAAATTTAAATGCTAAATTTGAATTTTGTAAAATTTGTTCAAAGTGTTTTGAATTGGATAAATATATATTATCAAACCCTTTTCTGTTTAAGCTACCTTCGATAGGAGTAAATTGTTCTGATTTTTTGTGCAATTTTGCAAGTTCTAAGGAGGAAGAGATTACATCATTAAATTTATCAAAATCACACTTTGCACCATCAATCCAAGGAGTGAGTATGAAAAGCATGTTATTATATTTTACAAATCTACCCTTATCTGAAGAGGGAAGAAGATTTGGAACGTGTAAATCATTTCTATGAAGCCATTCTAATGCAGAATAAACATATAGTAATTCTTCTTCAGGAAAATATACTTTTTTTAGACAGTAAGAATTATTTTTGTAAATAACTTTATACACAGCTCTTTGTTTATCAGTATCTTTAAATTTCACCATAGCTACATTTGCATCATAAATATTGAATGATGGCAAAATATTTTTCAAAATATTATCTTCACAAAATAATGATTTATCTGGGTTACACACTATATTATTCATTTGATTCTCCTTTTAAATTACTCATTACTATGATATTAATATAATTCTTTAAATATACTATATAGATTTTCAAAAAAAACAGTATTTTTAGATATAAAATTAAAGTATATGCAAATAATATTTACATGTAATAAATAAAGGATTTATGAGATAAGTATAGAATAATAAAAAAGAGGTGATGATATATGAACGTAAGGGAAAAAATTGAAAGTTGTGAACGGTTGACATTAGTTAAAGAGTCTACTTTATCATCTGAGACAAAAGGAAGAGAAAGGGATGAAGAAGAAGATAATTATAGAACTTGCTTTATGGTTGATAGAGACAGAATACTTCATTCAAAATCTTTTAGAAGACTTAAACATAAAACGCAAGTTTATATAAAAACTTTCGGTGATCATTACAGAACAAGATTGACTCACACCTTAGAAGTTAGCCAAGTTGCAAGAACTATTGCAGTTGGGATAGGATTAAATGAAACTCTGGTGGAAGCTATTGCTTTAGGACATGATTTAGGTCATGTAGCTTTTGCACATAATGGAGAAGAAGTTTTAAATGAATTTTTGCCACAAGGATTTAGGCATAATGAACAAAGTGTAAGAGTTGTAAGAAAACTTGAAAGGGAAGGAAATGGACTTAATCTTACTGAAGAAGTTATAGATGGAATATTAAATCATAGTGGACTTAGTAGCAGTATTAACAAAGGAGCTAAGACATTAGAAGGCAGAATAGTTCAATATAGTGATAAAATTGCATATATTAATCATGATATAGATGATTCTGTTAGAGCAGGATTATTAATGGAAGAAGCGTTGCCAAAAGAAATTTGTAATGTACTTGGATATTCTCATTCTGATAGAATAAATACTTTAGTATCAGATTTAATTATAACTTCTAAAGAAAATTTAAATAATGGGGTTAAGGATGTAGGACTAAGCAAAGAAATTGGTGAGGCGATGAGAGAGCTTAGAGCATTTATGTTTAAAAATATTTATTTAGGTGAAGAACTTAAAGAAGAGAGAAAAAAAGCAAAATTTATATTAGAACAATTAATAAAGTATTTTATGAATTATCCAGAAAAAATGCCTGAATTATATTTTGAAATCTCAAAAAGAGAAGGAAAAGAAAGGGGCGTAGCAGATTACATAGCAGGAATGAGTGATGACTATTGTTTGAACTTATTTAATAAATTATATGTACCAAAGTTGATAATATATTAAATTATAGAATAAATTACCTTTGCATAAGAGAAGATAATACAGTAAATATAAAAATATTAATTTTTAAGAAGGATTTTAAATTAGAATGTCGAATAATATGAAATTGGTGAAAATTATTTAGTAAGGAGGGAGAATACTCCTTGCGTATTTCTGAAGATATAATAGAAAGAATCAAACAAGAAAATGATATTGTAGATATAATTTCTGAAACTGTAAAGCTTAAAAGGGCAGGTAGGAATTATATGGGGCTTTGCCCCTTTCATAATGATAAATCTCCTTCATTCTCAGTATCACAAGATAAACAAATTTATAAGTGCTTTTCTTGTGGAGAAGCAGGAAATGTTATTACTTTTGTAATGAAGCAAAGAAATTTAAATTTTATTGAAGCTATTAAACTTTTAGCTGAAAAAGTTAATATTCCTCTAGATTTAGGTAATGGAGAGCCTAGCAAGATTTCAAAGAAAAAGGATGTTTTGTTTAAAGTAAATGTTGAAACAGGGCGATTTTTCTTCAATAATTTGATGGCTGATAGAAAAGCAAAAGAGTATTTTTTAAACAGAGGAATTCAGGAATCTACAATAAGAAAATTTGGGTTAGGATACGCTAAGGATAGCTGGAGTAATTTAATCTATCATCTAAAACGAATTGGCATCAATGAAAAAATTATGCTTGAAGCTGGTTTGGTTATAAAAAATGAAAAAAAGAATACTATTTATGATAGGTTTAGAAAGAGAGTCATGTTTCCCGTTTTTGATATAAAAGGTAGGGTGATTGGCTTTGGTGGAAGGGTTTTAGATGATTCTAAGCCAAAATATTTGAATTCACCAGAAACTTTAGTTTTCCAAAAGGGTACCAATTTATATGGGTTAAATCTTGCCATTAAAAATAAAATGGAAGATAGATATTTTGTAATTGTGGAAGGGTATATGGATTGTATATCACTTCATCAACATGGAATTACCAATGTAGTTGCATCCTTAGGTACTGCTTTGACAGTAAATCAAGCAAGGCTACTAAAAAGATATGCTGATAAGGTTATAATTTCTTATGACGCTGATGTAGCAGGGCAAACAGCAACTCTTAGAGGACTTGAAATCTTAAGAGATGCTGGTTTTGATGTTAGGGTTCTTATTATTCCAAAAGGAAAAGACCCAGATGAATTTATTAGATCTAATGGCAAAGATGCATTTCTAAAATTAATTAATAATGCTATTCCTTTAATCAGTTATAGATTAAAAAGAGCAGAAGAAGGAATTAATTTTAAAGATGAACAATCACTTATTATTTATGGGGAGAGAGTTACTGATATTTTAGCTGATTTGAATCCTGTAGAAAAAGATGTATACATAAAAAAGATATCAGAGGATACAGGATTGAGGGAACAATCTTTGTATGATTTGCTAAGAATGGCTAAAAACATAAAAGAAGAGCCTTTTATGAATAAAGAGGAAGAAGTTGGAACAAAATTATATGTAGAGCCAGGTTATATAAAAGCAGAGAAATCCTTGATAAAATTAATGCTTAATGATGAATATTATGAAGATATAATTAAAACTCTATCTATAGAGGATTTTAATTTAGAAGCACATAAAAAAATATTTGCTTTTTTATGTAGAGGAAGAGAAGAAAGAATTGAGAATCTTTTATCCTATGTAGAAAATAATTGTGATGATATAGAATCTTCAAAAGAATGGGTAAAAATTAAAGAAATTGAAGTTTTAGAGGCTGAGAATACAAAAAAGCTAATAGAAGATTATATTAATAAAATTAAATCATTTAAGTTACAGGATAAGATTGAGAGTCTAAAAAAGGAGCAGAAGAAATTGGAACAAAAGGGTATGATAGAAGAATCAATAAAACTTGCTATTAAACTTAAAGAGTTAACGGAAGAGTTGAAAGTAAGGAGATGTTCTAGTGGTCAAGGCGAAAGGAGGTAACAAGTAATGGCAGAAGAAATAAAGACAAAAGCAGTAAATAAGAAAAATGATAATAAAGATAAGAATTCAAAGATGTCCGTGGTAAAAAACTTGATTGAAAAAGGTAAAAAGAACGGAACTTTAACATATAAAGAAATAATGGATGAAATAGAAAATATAGAATTAGGTACTGAACAAATTGAGAAAATTTATGAAGTGCTAGAATCTATGGGGATTGAGGTTATTGGAGATCTAAATGGTGTGGATGTGGAAGAGGAAGAAGAAATAGATTTATCTGTGCCAGAGGGGATTGCTATAGATGATCCAGTAAGAATGTATTTAAAAGAAATAGGTAAGGTTCCATTATTATCTTCTGAAGAAGAGATAGCGCTTGCACAAAGACTTGAAGTTGGAGATCAATATGCAAAGAAAAAATTAGCAGAGGCAAATCTTAGACTTGTAGTAAGTATAGCAAAGAGATATGTAGGAAGAGGAATGCTATTCTTAGATTTGATACAAGAAGGAAATTTAGGCCTTATAAAAGCAGTTGAAAAGTTTGATTATAGGAAAGGGTTTAAGTTTTCGACTTATGCTACTTGGTGGATTAGGCAAGCAATAACAAGAGCTATTGCAGATCAAGCAAGAACAATTAGAATTCCGGTTCATATGGTTGAAACTATAAATAAACTTATTAGAGTTCAAAGACAACTGCTTCAAGAACTAGGAAGAGATCCATTCCCAGAAGAGATTTCGAAGGTTATGGATTTGCCAGTTGAAAAAGTTAGAGAAATTCAAAAGATTGCTCAAGAACCAGTGTCATTAGAAACTCCTATTGGTGAAGAAGAAGATAGTCATTTAGGAGACTTTATTCCTGATGATGAAGCCCCAGCACCAGCTGAAGCTGCAGCTTTCACTATGCTTAAAGAACAATTAATTAATGTATTAGATACCCTAACCCCAAGAGAAGAAAAGGTTCTAAGACTTAGATTTGGACTTGATGATGGAAGAGCAAGAACTCTAGAAGAAGTAGGTAAAGAATTTAATGTAACTAGAGAAAGAATAAGACAGATTGAAGCTAAGGCTTTAAGAAAACTTAGACATCCATCAAGAAGCAAAAAACTTAAAGATTATTTAGATTAATATATATAAAAACATCTGTTTTAGGACAGATGTTTTTTACTACTAAGGAGAGTTAAGTATTTATGGAATTAAGTAAAAGACTTATGTTTATTGTAAATCATATTGATAAATGCGACAGTATTATTGATGTAGGAACTGATCATGGATATATTCCTATTTATGTGGTTAAAAAAGGTTTATGTGAAAGAGCTATTGCATCTGATATTAACAAAGAGCCTGTGAAAAAAGCTAAGTTAAATGTTACTTTGGAGAATTTAGAAGATAAAATAGAGGTTAGACTTGGTGGTGGATTAGAAACAGTAAAAAAAGGTGAGGTTGAATCAGTAGTAGTAGCAGGTATGGGAGGAAATTTAATTAGAGATATACTTGAAAATGATAAAGAAAAAGTATTATGTTATAAATTTCTTATACTTCAACCGGCTCAAAATCCTGAGGTTCTTAGAGAGTATTTATATTCTAATGGTTATGAGGTAATGCAAGAAGACTTATGTTTGGATGAAGGCATATATTATGAATTATTTAAAGTTAGGAAATCTAATAAAATAGAAAAGATAGAATTAGAATCTATTTTTTATGAGATCTCTCCAATATTATTAAGAGAAAAACATGAACTGATGAATTCTTATTTAGAAAGTAAGAGAGAAAAATATGAGAGAATATCTGGGTTTATTAAAGATGATAGTGAGTCAGCTAATAAGAGAAGAAATGAAATTGAAGAAAAGTTAAGTTATATTAAGAAATTTAAGTTGGAGGTTTCAAAAAGATGACTACTAAAGTTAGAGATATAATTAAAGAAATGGAAAAGATTGCTCCATCATTTTTGAAAGAAAGTTATG
Organism: Clostridium sp. SHJSY1; assembly: GCF_031626875.1. Taxonomy (NCBI): domain Bacteria; kingdom Bacillati; phylum Bacillota; class Clostridia; order Eubacteriales; family Clostridiaceae; genus Clostridium; species Clostridium sp. SHJSY1. The sequence continues at coordinate 2,375 of NZ_JANDMF010000001.1, read as the reverse complement.
ATAATGTAGGACTTATGGTAGGAGAAGAAGAAAAGCAAGTTAAAAAGGTGCTTTTAGCTTTAGATTGTACAAAAGAAGTAATTTGTGAAGCTAAGGATAAAGATATAGATTTTATTATCACACATCATCCACTTTTTTTTAAAAAACCAAGTAAAATTGTAAGAGAAGATTTACAGGGATGGAAAGTAATAGAATTAGTTAAAAATGATATATCACTATATTCAAGTCATACAAACTTAGATTCAGTTAATGGTGGAATTAATGAAGAAATAGTAAAACTATTAGGATTTGAAAAGAGTGTTTTGATTGAAAAGAGTACTATAAAAGGATGTGAAAGTTCAGGAATAGGAAGATTTGTGGAATTAAATGAAGAAATTCCTGTAAAATCATTTGTTAAGAAACTTAAAGAATGCTTACAAGTTGAAAATATAAGAGGGGCAATAGCTAGTGAAAATATAAAAAAAATAGCTGTGATAAATGGAAGTGGGCAAGATTTCTTTAGTAAAGCTTTAGCTTTGGGAGCAGATTGTATAGTTACAGGGGATACTACTTATCATTTTGTTTCTGATTATAAAGAGAATGGAGTAACTATATTAGATCCAGGACATTTTTCAACAGAATGGATTGTATTTCTAAATGTTATGAAAAAGTTAGAAGATAAATTTGAGAATATAGAATTTATACATTCTAAGGTTAGTAAAGATCCCTATAGTTTTTTATAGAGTGAAAATAACCATAAAGATAGATTCTCCTCTATCTTTATGGAATATTTATTTTATTTTATGTCAGTTACTTTTGACATTTTGAATCCTTTTTCTTCAAGAGCAGAAATAACCCTTTTTAATACAGAATTATCTGTGTAGTTATAGCTCGGAGTTCCATTCTCATCTGATAAAGTGATGTATGAAAAATCTAATCTTGGATGGAAGAAAACACTTCCCATTTTATTTATATCAGCATTTTTAATAAAATTAATGGCAGAATCAATTTTATTTTCAGGAATGTAATCAAGTGGTGTTGATATATAATATGATGATTTATTATAAGGACTTAATTGAGGTTTAGTAAGATCTATACCATTTCGTCCTGCATCTTGAAATGGATGATATAAAATTTTAAAATATTGTTCAGCTATTTTATTTTGTTCAGCTGTAATTTGATAATGTGGGGTCTCAAAAAAATCTATAGGAATATCAAGATATTTTGCTGTAGCTAGTGCTTTTTCTATTCTTTCTTTAAATCTTTCTGTTGAAGGGTGTTTGTGACCAAATTCTGTGCCTATTGCAGACTCCTCATTATCTGATTGGTGGGTATAACCATGTAAACCTATAGATCCATTATGTTTTGTAAAGAAATCAAGGGTAAATATCATTTCTGCATTTCTAAAATCATTTTGAGTCATTGGGTCTATATCAATATTGTTTTGAGGAGATACAAAACGAGGTATCCAAGCTATATGATAAGGAATATTCTTTTTGTAAAGATAGTTACCTATAATTCTGAGTTTTTCTAGAAATTCTTTATCATAAGAAAGAGTGGTTAAATCTATATCTTCTAAACGCAAATAGCCAACTTGATCTATTTTAGAAATATAAGGTGTAATATTTTCGTTATTGTATCCCTCTGTTTTGCATGATATTGTTTTAGTAGCTACATCCCATCTAGTATACATTTCTAAAATGTCAGAAAGATCAGATAATCCTATAAAGTAAAAGTCATCTTGAGAAATTAAAGATTTTTTTAATTTAACTTCTTTATTATTTGAATTGATAATATTTTTTGAAGTATCTATATCAAAAGATTTATTTAATAATGAAATATGCAAGGAATCACTATCTTTATCAAAACTTCCGTTGAGTTTATCGACAATATCGTTTAAACAAAAATAATATCTATTTTTTTCTAAATAAATAGGAGTAGAAAGTTCTAAAATTTTACCATTAATTTTTAATTTAATATCATCTTTGGGTATATTCAAATCTTTAAGTTCGTTATAATCCAAAGATGGTTTTTCAGTTATGAGTGTGTTATCAGATTTTGAATCACTATTAGATGGTGAACATCCAATTAGTAAAAAAGTTAAAGCCATTATTATTAGTTTATTTGTTATTTTCATAGTTTCCCCCTGTGTAATAATATATTTTTAGTTTTAGTATATATAATAAAATGTTTATAATTCTATAATAATAAATTTTGAAATATTATACAATGCATAGCCTGTACTTAGAAGTTATAAAAAGAGAACAAATTAAAAAGTTTATACAAGTTTGTTATTTATTAAGAATAGTATATTAATATCTATAATAGTGCATTTTAACTTGAATAATTTTACAGTTGAATAGAAAAACAGATTCTTAGGCTATCTTTAATAACTC